>JALTNJ010000256.1 GCA_027000765.1 Nitrososphaeria archaeon
ATTCTATACTGAAAAATTGTATATATGTTGGGGACATGGTCTGATAATTATGAAACTTTAAATAAATAAAGGACGATGAATTTTTTTATGAATTTTAAAAAAATGTTAGTGATTATTATTCTTTTGTTGTTTCTAATGAGCCTCCAGTGTTCATACGTGCTATCCTCCCCTGACATGAGACAAGATATTAAAGAATCAAAAAAGAACGGGAAGGTAATAAATAACCTCTATGTTAAAGCCAAGATTATAGGGCCTTGGTACTATGGATATAATGGATATGTTAAAGTACAACAATACACTGAGCGCGGTGTCGATTTCTACGGTACAACTGTTAGATTTAAGGATCATCTATTATATGCTTGTTTTTATTCATATGATATCAACAACTATCTAATCGATTACGACTATGACTTTACAAATAATGACCAACTATCTCACACCTTTTCCAGCTCTAATGGATTCGATGGAAACATACTGCGATCTAAGGTAAGAACAAAGACCAAACTAGATCAATATAATACGTTCGGACTCCTACTTGTATACACTGAATGGGTTCAGACCAGTGTAGAAATTAGTAGGTGATTTTATGAGCCCAAAAATATACTTTTTACTTGTTTTAATTACTACTATCATAGGATCTAGAGCATTATCTACGGATATAAATTCGTCTTTTTCATACCAATCTCTGATGAACGGAGATATTACATTTCACTTATCAAGTGTAATTATTAATGGAACAATGTATTCAAATGGATATCTTATCATGTCAATAGAGAATTACACACTGGTTAATGATGATAGCTGGATTGTTCTTAGAATAACCGTGATTGCTGATGATATGCAAATTGCAAACAAGTTATATAAGGTTAATATTGTAAATAGGGATGTTTATACATTAAATGGAGTTTATATAGGTAAAACAATATTCTTTATTTCCACTCCTCTTTCAAATAAAGAGAAGCTGTTTGAGATAAACTCATCGTTCTTTACTAATGTCGGGTATAAAATAGTGCCATTGGAAATAGATGAAACTAAGATAGAGAAAAATATCGTAAATACTTTTAAGGGGCCACAAGAGGCCTATGAGATAGAGATAGAGTTTAAGTTTAATTACTACGGAAGAAATTGGAATAAAAGTTATGAAAGTATAGATGTTCTCATATACGATTACGATACAGGTCTACTAGTTAGTTGGCCAGTACTATACATAAGCCCTGAATTATTGGCCATGGGAATAGAGGACATCGAGTATGCAGAAAAATATATTTCCGAAATAAAGATTACATTTGATTTAGGAGACCCGGCATATCCTCCATGGATAATTGTTTTGCTGAAAAACATGTATATAGTAATATTTTTGGCGATTATCTCTATAATAAGTATTGTTATATTAAGAAAAAGAAGAAAAAGCATTAAAAGAGAACCAATCATATTTTTCTGACTACAAAAATAAGAAAATCAGTATTTTTTATTTGTACTGTAGGATTTTTATTTTCTTATTTGCCATTTCTTCGAGTTTCTTGTCCATGTGTATTGCGTATATGACTGTTTTATTTGATGTGATTAGTTTCTTTATTATTTCTCTTATGATGTTTGCGGATTCCTCGTCCAGGTTTGCGGTGGGCTCGTCAACAATCAGTATCTTAGGGTCTTTTATTAGGGCTCTGGCTAGATCTACTCGCTTCCTCTGTCCCGTGCTCAGGGAGGAGGGCATTCTCTTCTCCAGACCCTTTAGCCCAAGTTCATCGAGCATCTCCTTTGCTTTTTCCTTAACATTTCTTAAATCATGTGGATCCAGATAGGGGTATAATGGTAGGAGGATGTTTTCTAATACATTGAGTCCTGACATGAAGGTTGGTTCCTGAAAACTGTATCCTATATAGATTTTTCTCAGCTTACTTAGATGCTTGTTGCTTAAACCAGTCGTGTCATTACCGTATATTATTAGTTTGCCTTCTGAGGGTGGGGTTATTAGTCCAGTTATCTTAAGTAGGGTTGTTTTGCCTGAGCCACTTGGACCTAATACTGCAAGGGCATCACCCTCGTTTAGAACTAGGTTTATACCCGTGAAGATGATGTTGTTCCCGTATCTCTTTCCAATATCAATGTATTTTACTGCTTCAGCCACCTTCTTTCTACACCCCTCTTAAAACATTGTCTGGAGACATTTTGAGGTAGAGGGCTATGGATATTATTGAGGCTGCTAGTGAGATGGCTATGCCTAATAACGGGGTCAGTATGAGAATGTGGTTTGGCGGGATATCTTCTA
Source organism: Nitrososphaeria archaeon (assembly GCA_027000765.1). Taxonomy (GTDB): domain Archaea; phylum Thermoproteota; class Nitrososphaeria; order Geothermarchaeales; family JDFR-13; genus Geothermarchaeum. Next base: position 2,270 of record JALTNJ010000256.1, read on the forward strand.
CGAGGTATTCGATGATCTTTTTAACGCTGTAAGTGGCGGTGTCTCCTGTTGGTGGTATACTTGGTTGGATGAAGCTTATTATATATGGTTTTAGGAATACTAGGGATATTGATGATAGGGCTCCGGCTAATAGGCCGACTATTGATGCGGTTGTTATTGTGAGGAG
>JALTNJ010000257.1 GCA_027000765.1 Nitrososphaeria archaeon
GTCCCAACCTATCCAATAAAGTTAACATAGTCTTACCACTTGCAACTGTATCACCTATAAATATCCTCTTGACGGCTTCAGCCTTCTTGCATATCCCCTCATCCCTAATAACTTTCGTCACAACATCTTTGGGGTCGTATAAAATCCTGCTTTTAATATCTATCTCACCCAATAGTGGCTTTTTCTCAAACAAGTTTGTCAATGCCTCATAGACATAATAGAACCTGCCTCCCTCAAGTATCCTAATAACCATATTCTCCTCCGAATTTGGAATGTCTAGTATATTAAGGGAGTCAATAACGGTTTCTTTCAAGATGTCAATCAGCTCCTCACCAGATAGATATGGATCTGCATATTTCTCCCTAATGCCCTTGTTAACGATAACAAATGTGTTCTCCCATTCATGATATTCATAGACCTTCATAGTATATCAAAAAATTGGGAAGTAGATATTGTAAAATATACTTTGTTTTATACTACCTTAGGAAGCACAAGTATCAACATATAGACTATATAACATCATAAATATATATCATCTTAATAATTGACATTAATAGTTGTTTCATGACTCAGTAATAAGAGTAGTTTAGAATAAGATAACAGGAATTTAATTTTCAAAAGGATATTCTTAACCTGTTTCTTTAACTATACGTATTTTCTTTACATTGTAAAGATGATATATTAACATTTTTTCTCTAGGATTCTTATTGGTCATGGGAGTATTATTAAAAAGTGTAATTTATATTAACGCTTTTTGGGTAAAAGTTAAAAAATATTTAAGTTAAGCAATTCCCGGGGGCTCTGGAGATGGGTGTTATAGCATATAGTAAGGTAGGTCGAGACTTTGTTTTCAAAGAGTATTCTCCGAGATACCCCAGGGATCCTGAATATAAGATCGTCCATTATAAACTTGAGGTCTCGATCGACTTCAAAAATAAACTGGTTAATGGGAAAGCCACTATATATGTAGTTAAACATGGGGTATCAACTAGGTATATAGATTTGGATGCAGTGTCTCTAAATATAAAACGAGTTTACGATAGTAAGGGATTACTAAGGTTCGACTACGATGGTGAGGTCCTTCGAATCTATCTAAGGAGGAAGTTATCGAGTAGGCCTACTGAAATGACCATTGAATATAGTGTTAGGGAGCCTGAGCATGGTCTCTATTTTATTGAAGGCGATGGAGAAACCCCTCCAATGGTATGGAGCCAGGGAGAGACAGAGTGGCATAGATACTGGATGCCGATATATGATTATCCAAATATGAAGTTCACCAGTGAGATGATTATAAGGGTTGAGAAAGGCTATAAGGCATTCGCAAATGGCATCCTAGTATCCCACCGGAAGGAGGGTAACCGAGAGGTATGGCACTATAAGTTCAATAAGCCACATAGTAGTTATCTCATGGCATTAGCTGCTGGTAAATTTAGTGTCTCCACTAATGAAGTAGATGGAGTAAAGCTTGAATATATTGTCCCAGAAGGGATGGAGAGGTATGTAGAGTCTACTTTTAGACATACTCCTGATATGATTAAATTCTTCAGTGAATGGTTGGGGGTAAAATATCCATATAAAGTGTATAGGCAGGTCGTAGTCAGACGCTTTATAGTTGGGGGTATGGAGAATATCACGACCACGTTGTTGACAGACAGGTGTTTAATGGATGATTTCGCTAGGAAGGATGATGATCCAGACGGTTTAATCAGTCATGAGTTATCTCACCAGTGGTTTGGTGACTTGGTTACATGTAGAGACTGGAGCCATGTCTGGCTAAATGAGAGCTTCGCTACATTTATGCACACACTATATTATGGGCATCTAAGGGGACGCGATGAATTCATATACCAGCTCTATAGAAATCTCCAGTCGTATCTAAATGAATATAGCTCTTATTATAGTAGGCCGATTGTTCTACGTCTATATAAATATCCAGAAGAGTTGTTCGATGCACATTCATATCCCAAGGGCTCGGTCATCCTAAATATGCTTATGAACATAGTGGGTGTTGATACCTTTAGAAAAGCATTGAAAGAGTTTCTAACGACATATGCATATGATAATGTAGAGACTGAGGACTTCAGGAAGATCTTAGAGAAACATTATGGTAAGCCGTTGGAGTGGTTCTTCGAGCAATACTTGTATAACTCTGGCCACCCTGTTTTAAGTGTAAAGACTAGTTATAATGAGAAGGATAAGATGCTGACTATCGAGTTGAATCAACTTCAGGATACCGATGCGCCTGAAGTATATCATCTTCCACTAGAGATCATAATTGAACAAGATGCTGGGAAAACGATCCGGACAAGTATATTTATGGATAAAAGAACAAGGGTTTTGACGATCCCCGTCTCTAAAAGGCCTAAATATGTTTATGTTGATCCAGAGTTTAAGACGTTTATGGTCCTGAAAATTAATTATCCCCTCGAGG
>JALTNJ010000258.1 GCA_027000765.1 Nitrososphaeria archaeon
AGGGTTCATGAGCTTAGTAAGGAAGATGCGCGTAAATACATTGGTGGAAGCGGGCTGGGTGCGCTATACCTAAACCGCTTATCTGGACCAGAGACTGATCCACTGGGTCCAGATAATCCCCTAATATTCATGACAGGGCCGTTGACTGGTACGAGAGTGCCTCTCAGTGGCCGTCATCAAGTAGTCACTAGATCTCCATTAACTGGTATCCTTGGAGAAGCTGATGCAGGTGGCCATTGGGGAGCCATGTTGAAGAGAGCCGGGTTTGATGGTATCATAGTCACTGGTGCATCTGGGAAACCAGTCTATCTATGGGTTCATGATGGTAGTGTAGAGATTAGGGATGCAAGTCATTTATGGGGCCTAGATACTTATGAGGCGGATGAGGCTATTAGGAAGGAGACCGACTCTAAGATGGTGGCTGCATGTATTGGCCCGGCTGGTGAGAAACTGGTTTTGATTGCAGGGATCATGCATGACGGAAGGGATGCACGGGCGGCTGCAAGATGTGGTGTGGGCGCGGTTATGGGTAGCAAGGGTCTGAAGGCTATAGCAGTATATGGTGAAGAGCCTATTCCAGTGGCTGATGAAGAGGGGTTGAATGAGTCTCTTAAGGAGATGGGTCCTGTAATCGTGAGGGAAGGCAAGGGGCTTGGTAAGTATGGAACAGCTGGTGCAATTGTCACTATTGAGAAGGTTGGTGATCTACCTGTTAAAAACTGGATTGAAGGTAAGTTTGAAGGCGTGGAGAAGATATCTGGCCAGAGGATGGTGGAGTCGATTTTAACAGGTAGGTTTTACTGCGCCAGTTGCTTAGTGGGATGTGGTAGAAAAGTTAAGGTTGAGTCAGGTAGATATGCGCCTGTCGATGGAGCAGGGCCTGAGTATGAAAGCCTCGCGATGCTTGGCGCATTGAACCTCGTAGATAATCTAGAGGCTCTTGCAAAGGCAACTGAATTATGTAATAGATATGGGCTTGACACGATCTCAACTGGCGCCGTTATCGGATTCGCGATCGAGGCTTTTGAGAGGGGGATTCTAACGGAGAAAGATACAGGTGGAGTCAAATTAGAGTGGGGGGATCCAGATATTGTTATAAGGCTTGTTGAGGAGATAGGTGAGGCAAAGGAACTGGGTAAGCTCCTAGGATTGGGTGTGAAACGTATCGCTGAGAAACTTGGTGGCCTTGCATGTGAATTAGCCGTACATGTAAAGGGCCTAGAGTTCCCGGCTCATGATCCCAGGGCTTATAACAGCCTTGGACTCGCCTATGCAACTTCAAATAGAGGCGCCTGCCATCTACAGGGCTTTACACATGTATTTGAAAGGTCTCTGACGATGCCTGACCTTGGCTTCAACGAGGTTCAAGACAGGTTTGGTATCGAGGGGAAGGATGAGCTTGTAGCCAAGCTACAAGATCTAATGTGTCTCTATGATTCCCTAAAGATATGTAAGTTTACGCTATTCGCTGGCGTTAAGCCCCGTCATATACTTCAGTGGTTCAATCAAGTAACGGGATGGAATATAGACTTGGAACACTTTATGAAGATCGGTGAGCGTATATTCAACTTAAAAAGAATGTACAATGTTAGGATGGGTGTAAGTAGGAAGGACGATACCCTACCACCACGTATCTTAACTCTAAAGAGGGGTGTGGGCGGCGCTGCTGACAATCTTCCTCCACTGAATCTAATGCTGGCTGAATACTATAAATACCGTGGATGGGATGAGTTCGGCATACCTACCCCTGAGAAGCTTGAGGAGCTAGGGCTGGTCGGGGAGTTCCAGTAAACCATCCCTATCTTTCCCTATTTATCTACTCTACTGTTCTTTAAATATCATCGGATGCTATTTCTATCCATTGGGAGATGAGGCTTTTAATCAGGTATTTCCAGCCATATGACCAGCTTGTAGGGTTGAAAGAGGAGGTTCTAGAGATTCCAGATGGTTCTACCACCAGGGATCTGCTAAGGATATTAGTTGATCGACATCCTAGTCTAGCGGAGTATGTCTCCTTCGATAGTGATGAGCGGCAGATGCTTAGGATGGTTGTTGTACAGAGGGATGAGTTCTTAAGGCTTGGAGATAAGTTGGTTGAGGGCGAGGTCTTGATACTTGCGCCTATATCAGGTGGTTGAATATTTTGAAGATTTCATACGTATTTACTTAAAATAAATCCATATTTTCTGGAAAATATCTGTATTACGAAAATCTTCTATCCCATTTAATTTGGAAAAAATTTATAAGACAATGAAGCCATAATAGCCTTTAAGAATTCTATTCTGGTGAGAGTTTAATGTCTGAGAAAAAGTTACCTACTATGTATATGATTATTGCCTTAGTCGTTGTCGTCATCGTTGCTGTTGCAGGGTTCTACATGTTCTTTGGTGTCCAGCAGGGGCCAAAGGTTGAGCAGGTGAATAT
>JALTNJ010000259.1 GCA_027000765.1 Nitrososphaeria archaeon
AAGTTGACTAGGCCATTGATATCATTATATTCCAGTACATATGTAAGCTGTGAAAGCTCATTTGGAATGCCCTCGGAAGCACTGATCCCATAGTGGCTAACCGCACTCCCCGCCTTCACCAATAGACTGTCGTTGGCGCCATGGTAACAGCCTTCAAACTTAACAATATATTTTCTCCCTGTATATCCCCTTGCGATCCTGATCGCCGTAACCGTCGCCTCCGTACCACTATTAACGAATCTGACCATGTCATATCCATAGTGTTTCCTGATCTTCTTAGCAAGCTCTATAGCTGCTTCATGCGGCGCTCCATATATCCATCCATCTGATAACTGGGCTGTCACCTTTTCATATACAATGGGATGGACGTGACCCAATATCAGTGGGCCATACCCCAGTACATAGTCTATGAGCTTATGCCCATCAATTGTCTCGATGTACGCTCCATACCCCCTCCTAACGTAGAATGGATATGGTTTGACAGCAGCTCTCACAGGGCTATTTACTCCCCCAGGAAAATACTTTCTCGCCTCCTCATACAAATCACGAGACCTATCCATCTTCATACTCTACACCTCCTATACATACCTAAAATGGGTTATACCCCTCCCTCAGAAGCCTAGCGGCTTCCGAAGCATGGTAGGTGAGGATCAAGTCTGCCCCCGCCCTTTTAATGGAGTATAAGACCTCCATAACCACCTTATCCCCATCCATGTATCCCTTGGATGAAGCTGCCTTTACCATGAGATATTCTCCGCTTACATTGTAGGCTGCAAGTGGCATCCATGGATAACTAGATTTAACTAAGTGAATAACATCGAGATAAGGCAACGCCGGCTTCACCATCAGGATATCCGCCCCCTCATCAATATCTAGAGAAGCTTCTTTCAACGCCTCATACTTATTCCTAGGATCCATCTGATAGCTCCTCCTATCTCCAAAAGCCGGTGCAGACTCAGCTGCTTCTCTAAATGGGCCGTAAAAAGATGATGCATATTTGACTGCATAGCTCATAATACCCACATATTTAAAGCCATGGTCGTCAAGCCCTTTTCTAATCGCTCCTACGACACCATCCATCATATTAGACGGGGCGACGACATCGGCACCTGCCTCAGCATGACTTATAGCCGTCTTGACAAGGTAGTTAAGCGAAACATCATTATCTACAAACCATCTCTCTATACCACCATGAACTACCTTCGATATTATACCACAATGTCCATGCGACGTGTACTCACATAGACATACATCTGTAAAGACGATGACCTCGTCTCCAAACCATTTCTTTATCATCCGAATTGCCCTCTGAATTATCCCGTCACTGGCATACGCCGAGGAACCTAAGTCGTCCTTAGTCTTTGGAATACCGAATAGAATGACATTTTTCAGCCCAAGCTCCAACAACATGTTTATATGACTCTCCAAGTGTTCAACAGGATACCTATAATAACCCGGCATTGCGGAAATCTCCTTCGGAGAATCTATGGTTTCATCAACAAATATTGGTACAATGAAGTCACAGGGTGATAGCGTCGTTTCCGCCACCGAGTCCCTAATCTGCTTTAAATACCTTAGCCTCCTAGGCCTGACATCCGGATATTTCATGAAGCCCACCTCCTATAAATCTCCTCAACATCAATATGACACTGAGGGTCATCGGCGTATATGGATCCGCCGAGGTAATACGCCCTAATTCTATCCCCACCTTTACATATGTGATTAAATGGACATATATGGCACTTCCCCTGCCGAAGATACGACTCTGTATTCGAGAAATATTCTAATGCAGGGTGGTCGGGGGATAAGATATCCTTTAGCCGATTCTCCCTAACATTTCCCAATACGAAGAAGTCCACGAATTGACAGGGATACACTGTTCCATCAGGATATATTGAAATTATCTTCCTACCACATCCCCCTTGTGCCTTCACAACATCCATTAGTGTCCAGAATTCCTCCTCATCCTCAGCGATCTTATCAGCAATGTATATCCCGTCGAATGGCGAGAGGGTTGTCTCTATCTCAAGAATATCCGAGTATTTTTTAGCCGATTCAATTAAGAGATCCATAAACCAGCGATATTGCTCCGGCGTAAGATACCAGTCTCTATTCATATCTTGGGCCCTACCCGCTGCAGTTAAGTGGTAGAAGGTCACCCTCATAATTCCATTTTCAACAGCTAAATCAAGTATTTTACTGGCATCAGACACATTATATCTAGTTATTGTATATCTAATTCCAGTTGGTAGACCCGCTTTAATCGAGTTATGTATGCCCTCCATCGCTTTATCAAATGACCCTTTGACTCCTCTGAACATATCATGCCAACTTGGATTAGGTGAGTCGATGGAGACGCCTATGTACATGAAACCAATGGACTTGAGTTGATCGGCAATCTCCTTAGTAATCAACAC
>JALTNJ010000260.1 GCA_027000765.1 Nitrososphaeria archaeon
CCCCCTTTATATATTCTACATCGATGATCTTCCTAAGATACCTAACCAGCCTATCCCTATCCTCCTCAATTGTAGAGAGTACCTCAGCCTCCTGAATATATGGTAAGTCGGCTTTCCCACTCTTCATCTTATTCATGAGTAGGTTATACATATGCTCGTCGCCTGTCTCGAGATATAGCCTATAAAGCGTCTTCTCAAGCGAATATCCTCTTATCAACCAGCTAAACATCCTGAGGAGAATCCTCTTCTCCATATTCAACACCTCTAAACAAGAGTTCGGAGACAGTTATCTGAAGGATCAGCAGGAGTATTGAATACAGCATATCCCCTAGTATCGAATACAGGACTATTCCTAATAGTGGGAAGAACACGTATGTCGTCACGAGAATAGTAAGCCTGATCTCAAGCCTCCTAATCCCATTCCTCATCATAAGCCTATAGGTGTCTATAAGGAGGTCAGTCGCCTCATCAACCGTCTCAGTCTCCTCATTAACCACAAGCCTGATAAAACGCCGTATCTCCCCGGGGATAGATAATCCTCCTAATTCAATATTCCTACGCCCCTTTACAACCATCTTCTTCATATCAACTAGATAGTCTGGATCATCTATGGAGACGGTCTTGTATATCGATAAGGGAGTGGATCTATATATCAGCTTCCTAAAGTTTATCATGTTTAGGGTCGAGAATACACCTCTCATCCCCCTATCATCCCTATTCCTATATCTATGGATTACAAGGGGTATGAGGCATAGCAATATATAGCCTAAGGCTGTTATTGGACTGATGTTAATATAGGCCTGTCCTAACATCTATAAACTCCTCTCCAAACAACTCGTTCTCCAGCTCCTCAAGCCTCTGGCTAAAAGAATCCCTCACCAGGCTGTCCTCAATGCATTTCACCAACCCATTATACAATGTATTAAACTCTTCCCTATTCCCTAACTCACTGAGTATCTTCCCATAGATATCGGTATCGCGTATATCCATAACCTTCTCAAGCCCCCCAGGGCCACGCCTGAAAACCGTCCTTATCCTGCCGTCCTCCACAACTTCATAGACTCCCTCTACATAGCGTTCACCACGGAGACTCCTCTTCATAAACACTATAATATCCAGGTCTCTAAGGGCCTCTGGAGAAACCCCGTGATGCAGTATCCACCTCCTTAGTAGGCTGTCTACGCTCCTAGCGTGGATGGTCTGAAGGCCTTTTAACCCACATGATAATGAGTAGAAGAAGGTCCTTACATCATCATCCGTAAGAACCTCTCCAAAGACAAGTATATCAGGGGTTCTGTGAAGGGTGAAGGTTATCTGCCTCCTCTTACTAAGGTTTTTAGAGTATGCATCAGCCCTATAAAACGCCTGGAACCTCCCTCTATCCCTCATATCAATGCTCTCAAGAGCCTCCTCAATATAGATCTTCCTATAATGGCTTGGGAGAGCCATGTCTATAGCGTTTAACAAAGTGGTTTTACCCGTATTCACCTCACCAGCTATAGTGATATTCAGCCTTGTCCAGGCCACTGACAATATGAATGCAGCTGCATCGATGCTTAACGTCCCCATCCTAATCAGATCAATAAGTGTATATGGCTTTCTCCTTAGATTCCTCATTATAATATATGGGCCGGCTGAGGCCAGGGGCTCGAGGTCAATATTGATCCTCATACGCATATTACGAGTCTCCAGCTCAGACTCCAGGTTCCCCCTAGAGTAGTTGATGCTGACGCCTTTATGAAGCTCTATATGGGTTATCAACGCATCCACCTCCTCCCTACGAACTATCACATCTGTTTCGCACCTACCAAACCTCTGGTGATTCAGGTATGCCGGGCTCTTAAAACCGTCTATAAAGACCTCCTCAACCTCCTCATCCATCATTAGAGGAGCGAGTCTAGTCAACCCAACTATCTCCCAGAACAGCAGCTCAGATAGCCTATCTATATCGGTATCCAGGAGGGTGAGGCCATTAATACCGCTGAGCTCCATAGATATCCTGTTCCTCAAGACCTGATGTAACTTGGAGAAGCTATAGTCTTCACCGACCTCTATAAGATCATCCTTAGTTGGGTGCCTCGAATAAATCTCCCTCATATATGGAAGTAGGGAGATGTATTGTGCATCGACCCTAGGCAAATACCTATATCGCCCCCGCATATCCCTCTGGATATAGATTTTAAAGGGCCCCAGTACCTTATAGGGCTCGTCATCCAAGTCGTCGAACATAGTCTCTAGATATAAGATGCTCCTCATAGCCATCCAACTATGTAGGTGATTATAACTCTTATAATCACATACTTAGCTGGGATGAGGCGTATAATAGAGAGTCTATTGACTAAGGTGATCGACTTGATAATGGTCTCCGCCATAGCCATAACCATACTCACACTTCTTCTCCATATAAA
>JALTNJ010000261.1 GCA_027000765.1 Nitrososphaeria archaeon
TCGTGAAGCGGCTGTGCACAGTGTAGGCCGCTTCTAACCATGATGCCATAGCTATCAAGCATCATCGCTGTCTCATGTGAATCAAGCCCCTCTACATTGAAGGACACGACTCCAAGCCTCTTACCAGGGTCTTTAGGACCATATACATGTGTTTTACCAAGCTCCTCCATACGTCTAAGCGTATACTCAACCAAGTCTCGTTCATGCATAAGCACGTTCTCCATACCGATGTTCCTGAGATATCTAATGGCCTCGGCTAAGCCTACTGCCCCCGCTATATTTGGTGTCCCAGCCTCAAACCTCCAGGGCGGGATATTATATGAGATCGTGCATCTACCTGTCTCCACATCACTATGGACCTCGCTTATCATATCTCCACCGCCTAGGAATGGCCTCATGGACTCCAGTATATCCCTCCTACCATATAATACGCCTATACCTGTTGGGCCGAGCATCTTATGGCCGGAGAAGGCTAGGAAGTCTATATCCAAGTCTTTGACGTCTATAGGCATATGTGGAACTGACTGGGCTCCATCCACAAGTATCAGTGCATCTACTTCATGCGCAATTTTAGCGATGGATTTGACGTCGTTCACAACCCCTAGGACGTTTGATACATGGGGTACGGCGACTATACGCGTCTTACTCGATACCTTATCAGCGAGATCCTCGAGATCCAGGGTGCCATCCTCCTTCACACGGACGATTCTCAGCTTAAATCCCTTTAGCTCAGACATCATATGCCATGGAACAATATTACTATGATGGTCCATGGCGGTGATAACCACCTCATCCTCAGGCTCTAGACTCCACATCCCTAGGGAATAGGCCACTAGGTTTATCGCCTCAGTAGTGTTCTTGACGAAGACGATCTCCTCAAGGCCCTCGGCCCCAATGAATTTGGCGGCCTCCTCATGTGCGGATTCATATAATTCAGTGGCTTCCTGAGAAAGTGTATGTACACCTCTATGGACATTACTATTATGGAATTTATAGTAGTTTACGATAGCGTCGATAACCTGTATAGGCTTCTGGGTAGTAGCCGCGTTATCAAAATAGACTAGTTTATATCCATTTACGATTCTATCAAGGATGGGGAAGTCTCCCCTAATCCTCTCCAGATCTATCACTCTTCTTACCTCCACCCACACCGATTTTACGGGTCAATACCTTTGCAAGCTCCTCCTCCTCGAGAGCCTGCTTCTCCTCCCGAGTAAGCTCCTCAGGGAGCCAGTCGGGGTGGAAGCCCCTCATCCTATAATATTCTCTAATAGCCCTTTTTAGGGCGCCTACAGCCAGGATTCCACAGTGGTATTTCACGGATGGCAGGCCACCCAATTCCTCAGCGATATCCCTCCAGCTGACCTTCCAAGCCTCTTTAATAGGCTTGCCCTTAATCATCTCAGTCAATATACTTGATGCAGCTATGTTGGCTGCGCATCCATAGCTCTCGAAGGTGGCTTCTGTAATAACCTCAGACTCGTCATCTATCTTGAGGTATATAGCTATCATATCGCCACAGGCAGGGCTACCTGCGACAGCAGATACAGTCGCGTCCTCCATCCTACCGAGGTTCTTCGGGTTCCTAAACAGCTCCAGGATCTTCGCTCCATATGGTAGTGGTACTCTAGACATTTTTTAATCACCTCCACTCGGTGTAATACTACGGATCCTCTCCACAGCCTTGGGGAGGACCTCCAAAACATACTCGATGTCGTCCATAGTATGTAGGCGTGTGACCTTCATGAGGATGCTTCCATGGGCAGCCTCATACTCCCTTCCTATAGCCGTCATGACATGGCTTGGTGTAAGCATCCTCCTTGTACACGCGCTTCCACTCGATGCATAGACGCCGTATAGGCTGAGCTCGATGGTCAAGGCCTCACCCTCACTCCTCAAAAAGCTTATATTCACATTGTCAGGCGCCCTCTTATCGCCAAGGGGCCCATTTAAAATAGTATCGTCAACACTATCCAATATACCTTTTATCAACCTATCCCTAAGACTCTTAAGATGGGTCCTAAGTTTATCGAAGTCTTTAAACATTAGGTCAGAAGCCTTTCTAAACCCAATTATCAATGGAGTATTTTCAATCCCGGGCCAGAGCCTCTGTGTACCGACTTGACCCTCGATTATACGCTCTATCCTAACCCTATCCCTAACATATAATGCTCCTATGCCTCTAGGCCCCAGGATCTTATAGCTGCTTAGCGTCATTAAGTCTATGCCTAGAGATGATGCGTCTATAGGTATCTTACCATATGCATCTGATGCGTCTGTATGCACATATGTCTTCGGGTTCTTATCCTTGACTATATCCACAACATCCTTAATAGGCTCTATAGTCCCTATCTCATGGTTAACCATATTGATACTCACGAGGATCGTCTCACTATCCACAGCAT
>JALTNJ010000262.1 GCA_027000765.1 Nitrososphaeria archaeon
GCTAGGTTCGGCAAGATAGAGGCCTATGAATGTGTCACGGCATATGCAAGGGATATACTCGCCAAGGTAATTAGATACGTGGCTGGAAAAGGGTTTAGAGTGATACATGCACTTGTAGATAGTATCTGGATACATAAAGATAAAGCGACTATGGAAGATTATCAGAGGCTATGTAGAGAAGTTACAGATGAATTTGGTATCAAGATGGATCTTGACATGCATTATAAATGGATATACTTCCCTATGGGGAGGTCTAGGGCGCCAGCCCCAGCCATGAATAGATACTATGGAGTAGGCTACGATGAGTCTATTAAGATAAAGGGTATTGAAGCTGTTAGGAGGGATTCTCCAGAGATTATTAAGAAGTTTCAGCTTGAGAGCATATATATGTTGAGGAAGACACGTGACATAAGTGAGTTTAGAGAGGTTCTTGCCAATGAAGTTAACTCTCTTTTCAAGATATATTTAGAGAGAATTAAGTCGAGGGATGTGGATGTTCGTGAACTGACTATAACTAAGAAGATTCATAGGAAACCTACGGAATATCTCGGTAACCCAATTCATATAAGGCTAGCTATACGATATGGATTCAGAGAAGGCGATATGGTTAGATATATTGTATTGGAGGGGGGAGACGCTATTCCTATCGAGGTTTGGAGAGAAGGATATAGGTACGACATAGAGTATTATATAGGGAGGTTATATGAGGCTTTTAAGAGTCTCCCTGTAGAGTATCTAAAAGGAATTAATGTGGAGAATAATCTTATTGGTTTAGATAGATGGATATGAGAGCTACTGCTTACATGCTAACCAGACAACCCTATCTGTCCTAGACCTAAGTAAGTTATATAAGTCTAGATTCTCAAGTGATAATGACCTGAAGGATCTTCCTCTAAATGCATAAAGTATCTTGAAACCAGTGTCTTCAAGCATCTCCTTGAGGATCTCAGGTGGGTATATGGTTATGATGGCCTCGATCTCATCGATCTTCAAAAGCCTAGAATGCTCTTGATCAGCCTCATAAAGCCTGGCCCTGTATAGGAACCTGTGTTTCTCAACCTCCTCTAGGCTAGACAACTCAAGATACTTGTCTCCATGTCTAGCTGCCCTGAATATCGGTGACCAATATGTCGGGTAATCTATTATCAATATACCTCTATCAGTTAATGCACGATAGAAATTCTTTAGAACCTTCCTATTCTCGTCATCGGTAAAATATCCGAAGGAGGTATACCAGTTTAACACAACATCAAATTCCTCCTTATAGGATATATCTCGCATATCCGATACAGTATAGTAATCCGCATAATCAGGATACCTCTCCCTACATAATTGTATAAGCTCCTCCTCGGCATCTACGCCGTATACATCTAGGCCATATTCACGTAGATATTTATGATGCCTACCTATCCCACATGGAATATCTAGGAGTCGTTGATACCTCCTATTTAGATTTCTACTTGCTAAATGGATTAATGAAAAAATATAGTGCGCCTCCAGATAATTCTCTTCCTCCGGAAGATCCAGGTGCCATAAAAACTTCTTACTACTCATATAAAGGGATAATAACAGGAAGCTTTAGAAAAAAACTTTTATAGATTATCCAGCCGCTTCTTAACGGCGAAATAATGACCAGGCATACTTTCAGTATCGTATACTGCCTGCATTGTTTCATAGTCGTTTATAAGGGCATCGGGATCGACTCTAATCACCCGTGTTATCCTGACATAATCCTGTACAGACACAGCCTCGCCTATTCCATATCGGCTTAAGCTTGTAATTCCTCCGAAGTATTCAACATAAGATGGGGGAGAATATCTTCCAATTGATATTGTACCGACGTTTCTTAGATAGTCAAGCAGCCTATATTGAACATCTCTCTCCGCCATTATCTCGAGGAAATCCGGTGAGAGTCTATTTACTATGCTTATCGCCTCATCCCAATCTCTTGCAATAACAATCGCTGTTCTTATATCCAAGACGCTTGAGATACTCTTTACAAATGGGTTGTTTCTCATCTTCTCATTGAGAGACGCCACCGCCTCAGCTATCGCCCTATTCACTGTTACTATAATAGCTTGGGAATCCGGCTTGTTTTCTATCCAAGAATAGATGTCCCAGAGGATCGCTTCGGCATCACCCGTTTTATCAGTCAAGATCACCAGTTTCTGAGGTATCCTTAGAGATTGTGTCTCTATAATATCGTCCACCATTCTGAGCGCGGTCGAGACTTCCCTTCCAACTCCCAAAACCTTATCAACCTTATTTACGCTCTTGGTTCCATATGCAAAAGCTGCTATTGCAGCGGGTCCACATGACCTGAAGACCTTACGTATACCTAAGATATCTAATACCACGAGTATACCCGGGTGAATACCACCAAAATATGA
>JALTNJ010000263.1 GCA_027000765.1 Nitrososphaeria archaeon
CCTTCTGGTAGAGTTATCGATACATCTATGTAATCTATATACGTAGGTGCGTCGCTTTCAAACCGTATCAATATCGAGGTAGCCTCATCCTCCAGTATCTCATTATCAGTCAGGGAAAGCGTGGCTTTAAGTCCATATACAAAGGTAACGTTCTGAGCAGGAATACTCATATATCTAGTTTTACCCCCAAGTATGAAATCGATATCCACAGTAGGAATACTTATATCCCCTGGTCGCTCAGCATAGAAACTTATTTCATAATCTAGGGATGAGCCCCCAGCTATCTTCCCAATTGGAGAGTCCGATGAGTTCATTGTAAGGCCTTCAGGAATGTTAGTATAGTGGAATAGGATGTTATATATGTCTGATGAACCTAAATTAGCTACACGTATTTTATAGACATATGACTTACCTATTAACAATGGAGATGACGGTAAGTCAGTTGTAATCTCTATGGTATGGTTAAAGAAGACGTCTACAAGGCCTAATCTAGAAATACTTATGTCTACCGCCTTTGCCTCTACACGTACCAGTGGATACATGAAAACATCATCTGAAACTATTTTGAAAACAGCTTTATACTCTACTTCAGATCCCTTGCCCAAAGCAATGCCCGTGATATGGAAAATGGTTCCCTCAGGATCTACTTGGAAGTCGCCGGATACATACTCTAACCCACCAAGTAGTTCTCCTTCTATCTTAAGTGATTCAATGTCAATAACACCTGTATTCTTTATCTTGAGAGTGGCTTCTATACGCGTATTATCCAATGATTCATAGGTAATATCTATGGAAGTTAGAGGAGCTAGTATCGTATCCGGCTTAAATAATACAGGATAAGAAGGCGACTCTAGACTATAAGTTTCATTTTGGAAGCTATATATTACGTTTGCAGTGACATATTTAATTAGATCCCAAGGGCCAGATACACTAGTGGATAATTCTACGCGTCTAGACTCACCTGGGGCCAATGACTTTATTAAGAAATCGCCAAGCTGGAGATCCTCTGCTGCCTCAGAGCCATCGTTCTTAACGCTGAGATCATATAGATACTCATCACCTGGTTTTACAGAAGAAGTTTTACTCTCAATCGATATAGATATGAATGGAGAGTCTCTGTTCAGGTGGATCAAAATGCTGGAAGAATAATATGTTAAGTTAACCCCCTCCATTATGGAGGCCGTAGCCCGGGCCTGAGGAACAATGACATCAACAGGCTCTGCAGTATTGATTTTAACCTTATATTTGATTACTCTACTAGTAGCCTTCGGTATTACATTGAAGAACTCCTTTACATCTCCTTCTAAGAACAATACCTGATTGTCATCCCACCACTGAGACTCACTTAATGTAACATTATATGCGTCTGCCTCACCTATATTCTCCACCCTTAATGTGACCTCTACAACGTCTCCGTTACTTAACTGCGTGGCATTAAAACTTCGTTCAATATATAGGGTTGGGTATGCAAAGGTATAGCTAATTTCGAAGGGGTCTTCCTCCGCATTACCATATGTATATCCATTTAGAGAAACATATAATGTAGACTCTTCCAAGATGCTTAAATTATAGAATAACGCCGGATAACTAGTTACCCTAGCATATTTAGATGAAACATGTAGATCTATCTTTCTAGTATCGTTTTCATTTGGCTTCCAGTCTAAGACATCCGATAAAGTCTCGACACCCTTTTCCTTATATATCATGTAGCTGGCTACAAAGCTTGCTGTATGATTACTCACATCCAATCCTATAGTTACATTATAAAAGTCCTTCTTATCGAATTTTTTAAGGGAAACCCAGTCAAATACAGCGATCGGCTCATCCTGTATAATAGACAGGACATTTTCATAAACAGTTCCATGTTCATATGGAGAATAGAATATATATGTGTTACCATCTACAGAAGCCAATCTAAAGTCGAGGAGGAAGTAATTGGATAGGGTTTTTGCTATGGATAGCACGTCTTGTTCTGCAACATCACCCTCCACGACGATCTTCAGGACTACTGAGGTTGAAGGAACCTCATAGATACCAGTATTTCTATACCACATACCATCTAGAAAATAGTTAAACGAAGCTTTCCAATCAGATACTCTAACAAATGAAAGTGATATTGATTTGACTCCAGGAGAGGATTCTAATCCAGTCTTACTCGTAACCACACCATATAAATATGCAGAGTCGGTGAAAGCCGCTTTGATGAATACAGATGGCCCCCCACCATATACATATATGGATTCTCTCTCTTCAATAGGAGACTGGGCATAAACCATGGACCCCAGTAATGACATTATTAATAGGGCTAGTACGACTATCCCCAATGATAATATTAGGTTTCTTTTCACTTGCCTCACCACCGAATACATCGACTTTAAACATCATAT
>JALTNJ010000264.1 GCA_027000765.1 Nitrososphaeria archaeon
TGCGTGCACCGCATGAATATCTTAAGGGACGGACCGTTGGACTTATCTTTGAAAAACCTTCTACGAGGACAAGGGTCTCCTTCATGGCAGCCATATCACACCTTGGTGCTGTTCCTTTCCAATTGACTCCCCAAGTTATGCAATTAAGCAGAGGCGAGCCCATTAAAGATACAGCCAGAGTATTAGACAGATATCTAGATGGACTGGTCATACGTACCTTTGGCCAAGAAATTGTCGAGGAATATGCAAAGTGGATGAAGAAACCAGTTATAAATGCGTTAACCGACTTAACCCATCCCATGCAGGGACTTGCCGATATTCTCACGATATGGGAGCATAAAGGTAAGCGGAAGGATATTAAAATAGGGTATGTCGGTGACATATGGAATGTATGTCATTCACTCATGATAATGTCAAGTATCTTTGGATATACTATGTACATTGCTAGGCCAAAGGGATACGATCCTAATCCAAGAGTATGGGATTATGTTGAGGACATGTCTAGAAAGACGGGGGCAGAGATAGTGCTTACTGAGGATCTTGAAGAGGCATTTAGAGATGCCGATGTAATATATGCTAATACATGGCATAGCATGGGCGGTCCAGAGGCGGAGAAGGATAAGCGTTTGAAAGACTGGGCTGGTTATCAGGCTAATGAGGAAACGACTAAAGTAGCGAAGGAAGACTTTATATTTATGCACTGCCTACCTGGGTACCGAGGTGAAGAGATGACTGATGGGATTATAGAAGGTCCACATAGCGTTGTATTTGACCAAGCTGAGAATAGAATGCATACCGAGAAGGCTGTATTGGCTCTAGTTATCCCTTAATATCCATACTTCCTTTTTTTAACAATATAAGAAGATAGAGTTGGATGAAGTGATTATACCGTGAAAAAATGTATGAAAATATAAATAAATTGTTGGCAGGACAGCTTTTATAATAGACTATCCTGCCAACTTTCCTGTGAAGAAGACTGTTTTAGAGGATAAGAGAACCTCACCGGTATCCTTGAATATAACTATCGTTGTTGCGACAGGCTCATCATCTATGAATATAACCCCTTTAACATAAATCATATTATCGTACTCGTTATATGATGATAAGACAATCTTAAAGCTACTGGGTGCTGTAGGTGCAGCGGTGAACGTAAGCATATCTAGACTTCCTGTCATCAATGCTTTATTAAGTTTTAGGCTTGCTAGTCCAAAGTCTCTTCCCCTCTCCATGTTGGCTACACTGGCGAATCCAGTTGCTTTAATAACTTTCCCACGGATTATGTTAAACGCCTTCTGAATATTGTTTTCAAGCTCATCAAGCGAGTCTCCAGCTCCGTATACTTGGTATATAACGACTTCATCACCGGGTGCAAGATCGCCTAAGCGCCAATCATATACCACACAATAGTCACCTGCGTATGCTGTAGTTCCATCCGCCCTAATCGAAAAATGCGTTGGATAATAAAAACCTCTGTTATAATAGTCATCCCAATCGTGATCATAGTCAGAGGGGGCTCTTGTGGATGCAAACCCCATGTAAACTGTATCTGGTGAAACAGAGCCTACTAGTGTCCTATTTTTAAATGCTACAGTTAAATGAAGATCAGGTCTCCTTATATCATCCATCCCCCAATAGTTAGTGTACCCACCTGCATATCTAACCCATACATCCCAGTCGACAATTCTCTTATGCTCTAACTCGTATAGCGTGGAGGTCCCTATATTCTCTATAGCTGTCCTAAGAATTATGAACTTCTCATTATCAAATATAGTGTAGGTAAACGTTATTCTAACTCTGTTGTCACTAGTTGTTAGAATTATTTCATGGATTGTTTTATAACCAAGGTTCTGGACCGTTATCATGGGCTGGGATAACGAGACTGTACCCCATACATCGTCATCAGGGGAGTATCCCACTCTCTCACCTTCATAGAAGAGAGACCACCCTTCTCCCCACCATCCAGTCGCCAATGACTCGTATTCAGAACCGATAGGATACTGGAATCCAGTGCTTCCAAATATACTGTCGTATACACCCAGTGCACCATAATCATTGATACCAACTCTGATAAAATTACCTTGATAGACCGAGCCACTATAGAATGCATATGCTGGGGTTGCTATAGATAGGAGGAATGCCGCTACTATAATGATACTGAACATAAATGTAAGTCGTTTAAGCCTCATATTTCTGGTCTTTTCCAATGTATTCATAAAAATTCTCACTTAATATTAAATTTAACGATAGAAGTATATATAGATGAGCAACGGATATACATCTAATAGACAATATAAAAAATATAATATATGGTTAGGATCTACAACTGTGAGTAAAGCCATGTATGTTAGCCGGTAAATACTGACTATACTATCATTCCTCGATATAGGCGATAGCGTCCATTTCAACTAGGATCTCTTCTTTAGGAGGTTTTGCCTCGACCGTTGTCCTACTTGGAGGGTTGATGGTGAAATATCTCCTGTATACCTCATTGAAGTCAGAATAATATTTCTTATCTGCGAGATACACGTTTATCTTTACAATGTTTTCTAATGTGCCTCCCGCGGCCTCAACGATTGCAGTAATATTTTTAATGACCTGCTCCGTCTGCTCCTTAATTCCCCCCTTAACTAGTTTCCCTGTTTCAGGGTCTATTGCGACTTGACCAGATACAAATAACATATTACCAACTTTAACAGCCTGAGAATATGCTGCTAAAGGTTTTGGAGCCTTATCGGTTGATATAATATTTTTCTTCAACAGTCTTCACCTTCTACTACTAATATCACATTGTATAAAAATATTATTGAATATCCTGTGCCTATTAATGATTATATCTTGGTGTAGTTATAAGATAACCCGCAAAAGGATTATGTTTTAACGGTCTAATTAAAATTTAATATATCAACAACGTGTTTAAGATAGTTTTAACCATGAATCTAGCGGTGCTTATATTAACATTGGCATCATTTTCCTTCTGGCTCGGGATAAACATGATCACCCCCATATTTCCATTATTCCTATCTGATATGGGGGCTGCGGCTGCAGAGATAGGGGTTATAGTAGCCATACCATCTTTAATCTCCATATTTGTTAGGTTGCCTTTGGCGTCAAGCGCCCCCAGAATAGGTAGGATAAAGTTTCTCAGCATTTCTCTCTTCATAAACTCGTTATCATTATTTCTATACGGATTCTCTTATAGTGTCTCATCAATCTACTTGATAAGGCTCTTCCACTCCTTATCCATAGCTGCTTTTGGCCCTGTTGCAATGGCTTTCGTATCCATATTGACTCCACTCAAGAAGAGAGGAGGTGTAATGGGGTCATACATGACTATGATAGCTCTAGCCATGGTCATCGGCCCGGGGCTAACAGCTATATTATCTCATTATATGGATTACCACATGATATTCATGGTAGCTTCAATACCTGCACTAATTTTCTCAGTTATTTTACTAACCTTAAAAGAGGAAGAGTTATACGACAATTCAAATGGGAAGATAGTATGGAGCTTAAGTAAAGGTATTATCAATCTCTTTAAGAATAAGGACTTTATCTTAATATGTGTATCCACCCTCGCCTATAGCTCGTCACTAGGTTTTTTCCGGTCATATTTCCCTATATATGTTGAGGATATATATCTTTTAGGAGCGGCATTCGTAAGTACACTTTATACTGCCAGAGGAGTATTCAACGTTCTAGTGAGGCCAGTCACTGGATTTATTAGTGGAAAACTAGGTGTAAAGAAACTTATTATGAGTGGAATGATCCTCACAGCCATTTCATTCCTATTAATATCATTAAACCTACCTATTTACATTCTATTTATTGCCATGATAATCTCTGGAATTGGATGGGGAATGCGCGCGGTATCTAGTGTGAACTTCATAAGCCTCGTTCTAAGCGATGAGGACCAGGAGGTTGGAATGGCTTTTTTCTTCAACATGTTTGACATAGGGATATTCGTGGGATCAGTATCAGGAGGACTCCTAGCTCTCCAGACCAGTCTCTCCACGGTATTCTGGATATATTCCATAATACTAGCCATTGGAACAGTTGTATTACTATTTATTAAAGAAAAGAAATTATAGGGCGATGACTATCTGCTAAAAACTCTATCCCACATCAACCTTTTAAAGGCGTCTCCATCCACGTCATAAGCGACATAAATATTTGGGACGCCACGTAAAAACTCAGGAAGCTCTTCTCTTCTATCAACTATCGTCTGCCCCCTTGTATACCTCCCTTCTAACTCTACCGTGACCCTGTATTTTTTGAAAGAAAGTATCTCCCTGATAATGGCATGTGATACTGCAATCGGATCATGAAGATGAACCCCATGTGATAATTTGGCTAGCCTCCTTGTCATCTCATAGAATAACTTTCCTATCCTTCCCCCTTCAACTCTTATTCTCTCCCTCTCCTCAGGAGATATCATTGCCTTCGGGTTGTTCGTTACATCTAAACCTACTGCATATACCTCCGCTCCAGAATCATAAACTACCCTAGCGGCCTCCGGGTCAGAATATATATTGAATTCAGCTACCGGGGTGTCATTTCCATAGCCATATGGTGTAAGTCCAAATGCTCCACCCATAGATATGATCTTACCAACTTTGTTTGAGAACTCCGGATACATGAGCATAGCCAATGCCAGGTTTGTCAATGGGCCTATAGACACTATAGTTATTTCATGTGGATACCTCCTTACAGCCTCGATCATGAATTCAACTGCGTCTCCAGCAAGTTCAGCATCTACAGCTGGGATATCCACATCACCTAACCCATCTGATCCATGGATAGCCTCTATTGGATGTGGTTCTTCTATAATCGGTTTATACGCTCCTCTATAAACAGGCACATCCAAATGGTCTAAAAAATTCAAGACTCTAAATGTGTTTCTAACCGCTTTTTCAATCTCTACATTGCCATATGTGGTTGTAATGCCCATCAGCTCAATCTCTGGGCTATTGATTGCTAGGATAATCGCAAGTGCATCATCTATTCCGGGGTCAGTATCCAAGATTATTTTATTAGGCATATGAATCCCCCGATAAAATCATCTCATTAATCTATTGGTTTCTACATTTAAATTTATATTGGTGTTTGAAATGGCTGAAATGGAAAAAATAATACTCGGATGGACTGGTGAAGAAGTTAGTAGAATGGGATTGGGAATATGGCAGTTCAGTGAAACATGGGGCGTCACAGACTACAAGGTGGCCAAGGAGATCATCCAAACCGCTTATGAAGCCGGGATAAACTTTTTTGACACCGCCATGGTATATGGAGACGGCTTAAGCGAAGAGTTCCTAGGGAGAGCAATAAAGGAATTAGGTATTAGAGACGATGTCTTTATCGCCACGAAGATCCCTGGCCAATATCTATCTAGGGATGATGTGATTAGAGCATGTAGAAAGAGTCTTAAGAGGCTTCAAGTAGATGTTATCGACCTCCTTCAAGTCCATTGGCCACCTATATGGCATAACTTCCCGACATGCGAGTATATGGAGGCGCTTGAACAGCTTATTCACCTCGGCCTAGTTAGATATATAGGCCTGAGTGACTTCCCAGTCGAATTGGTGGAGTCTGCAAGGTCATGTTTATCCGTAACGGATATCGTATCAATACAAATCAGGTATAACTTAATTGAGAGAGATGCGGAGAAAGAATTGATTCCATATGCATTAGCTGAGGATCTCGTGGTCTTACCATGGAGTCCACTTGCCAAGGGAGCGTTAACTGGAAAATACAAGCCGGATAATCTCCCGGAGTTCCAGGATGTGAGAGGTAGAGACCCTATATTCCACCCAGAGAACTTCAAGAAGGTGTATGAACTTGTAAAAGTCTTGGAGGAAGTGGCTAAGAAGTATGATAAGACGCCTGCCCAAGTAGCATTAAACTGGCTTATGACGTCATATCCGAATATACTTCCAATACCAGGAGCTAAGAATCCAAGACAAGTGCTTGATAATGCAGGGGCTTGTAATTGGAGGCTTGACTTTGAGGACTGGTTTAAATTGGATCAGGCTAGTAGGGCGATAAGGATAGACAGGGTTCTATAGCTTTACACGCTCTCCCTCTCCCTTTTCTCAAAATTTTTAGGGAGGTGTACCATGAAAAACATAATTCCATTTAAGGATAAGCATCCTAAGGTTGATGATTCGGTATATGTTGATCCATTTGCAAGGGTAATTGGAGATGTAGTTATAGGAGCAGATTCTGTAGTTTCATTCGGCGCGATTGTAAGGGGAGATGATGATCATATAAAAGTTGGAAGAGGCGTGGTAATTCTCGAAAACGTTATAATAGAGGCTCCTAAGGGTCGCCCAGTCCATATTGGTGACAATGTATTGGTTAGCCACGGGGCTATCATCCATGGTGCGGTGGTTGAAGATGAGGCTTTAATTGGGATAGGTGCAATAGTCCTAGATCACTCAATTATAGGTAGAGGCTCTATAGTTGGTGCGGGGGCTGTTGTTCCCCCTAATTCTAAGATTCCCCCTGGATCACTGGTCTTGGGTATCCCTGGAAAGGTGGTTAGAGAGGTTAATGAGAAGGAAATAAAGTATATGAAGAGTGAATTGGAGAAGGTGCGTCTGAAGGCGATGGAATACCGTAGGATGCTGCTTAAGGAGGACTAGCTAGTATTTCCTAGGATCTATCATCCACATGTATATCGCGACTGCGCCCATTAGTGATAATATCGCTGAGGTGAAGAATAAGACGCCGGCACCAGGTAAACCCGCGAGATATGTATGGGCATATTGTATATAAAGCCCTGCGCCGATAACTGCGCCTAGTCCCATACCAGCGTTAAAGAAACTCTGTTGTTGTCCAAATACTTTTCCTCTTATACTTTTATGAGTCAAATCAGCCTGTAAAGCTCTTAGACTTGGCATTCCAGTGTTGAAAGACAAGTTTCCCAATCCAAGTGCCAGCATAGCAGTTGGGATATCCTTGGCAAAAGGCAGTATTACAAATGCAGCTGTTCTAAGTATCATCGCCATCATCGCCATATTTTTCTTACCCCAAACCTCATCCGCATAAGTGGCTAGAGGATATGCTGCCAAAAGCCCAAATAAACCAGTGACTAGTAGTATAGAACCTATTATACCCGGTTCTTTAACGACGAACTCACTAATATAGACGATCACGATAGAAGCAACTAGACCTACCCCAAATCCATTTGTAATACCAATGAAATAGATTACCCTAATTGATCTCTTAATGAGGATTTCAGGTATATGATTGTTCTCAATCCTCTCATCATTTCCATTATCTCCATTGATGTTTATAACAATATCCCTAGGCTTCCTAATATCTTTAATGAATAGACTTAGTATAAATGCTAAGGTAAACATAGGTACTGGGGATAAGACGGTTGGTCTAAGGATATCTATAGCCTTATCCGATGGGATGATGGTATAGAACAGGTGGTAGAGCCAACCTCCTACACCTGGGCCGACTAGATTAGCTAGGTTAAGCGCCATAACATATAGGGTCATTGCCCTAGTACGTATCTCAACATCGACCTCCTCCATCAACAATGCTTCTGCAACTGGCCATACCATGGCTGAGCCGATGCCTTGTAAGGCTCTTATAACTACCACTTGAATAGGGTCGGTTGCTAATCCAAGGGCTAATCCAATGAAGACATATAGTAGGAGACCAGTTACTATGAGTTTCTTCCTCCCGATCTTATCACTCAGCCTCCCGAAGAACGTGGCGAATGGTGCTCTGAAGAACATGAATGCAGCGGTGTTAAACGATAGATACCATATGACCTCAGCTGTAAATCTAACGGTCTCACGCTGCTCGGGAGGCGGGATATTCGGGTTGGCCAGTGCCTCGATATAATACTGCATAACTGGGGATAACAGTGAGAAACCTAGCTGTACAGATAATGATATAAATAACAAAATTATACCAGTTTTACCTAGTTTCTTCAGCGTCTCTAGCTTAATCACTGATATGGTAGGTCCCTCCCTCCAGCGGATTCCTCAATTGCCACGACCTATAATACTGTTGAAGAAGTAAGATTAGAAGAATTACATATACAGATGGCTACTCTCTTATTATCCTTCTCCTTTAGATACCTTTTCCTCTGCTTCTCTAAGCATCTCAAGATACTTCTCTGTATCTAGTTTAATCCATTCACCTACGTCGACTCTATCTATTGATCCATCTTCATTTATCATAACGACTTTAGTTATCCCCGCGTTTATAATCGCCCTCTTACACCTATCACAGGGGACGCTCTTAACCACCTTCTCCGTCTTTACGTCGGTTCCATATAGATAGAGTATACCACCTAATACACTCGATCCATTTCGCCCTGCATTTATAATAGCATTCTCCTCTGCATGGACAGCTGGACAATAGTCGTATGCCTTTCCATGAGGGAGGTTTAGTACCTCCTTTAAACACCCTACTTCATAGCAGTTTACTCCCCCACGTATCGGTCCATTATATCCTGTAGATACAATGGCATCGTTCTTAACAATTATCGCTCCATATTTAACCCTGAGACACGGGGATCTTGATGCCACAGCCCTAGCAATATCTAGGTAATACTTATCTTTCTCGGGTCTTCCACTAGACATAATAAAATATGATTTAATGGGATAATTATAAAACCTTCGTCTCTATATATTATACCCTAACCCGAATTCTATTATATGGTATGAGTATCGATATCTTAAACATACTCCTTAAAAATGTTCGTCTTGCAGATGAAAACTTGTATAAAGGATATCTAGAAGACTATATGAATTACCTGGAGAACCTCAATGAGTATTTTAATGTAGACGGAGGCCTTGTAAACATTGGGGAACATGAACATGGATATGTATTTGGCGATGTTCATGGTGATATACTGACTCTCGTAACCCTCCTACAGATGATTAACTTCAGCCAGGTGATCGAGGAGGGTGATATACTGATTTTCCTAGGGGATTATATCGATAGAGGAAGGTATCAAGTTGAAACAATTTTATTCCTAATACTACTCCAGCTACAGTATAAGCGAAACATCCTTCTTCTCAGGGGGAACCATGAGCCTCCAGAATGGTTACTCCCTTATCCACATGATTTCCCAATATACTTGAGATCCAGGTTTCCAGATAAATGGAGAGATATGTATAGGAATTTCCTTGGGATTTTTGATAAAATGCCACATGCTGCAGTATCTAAAAACGGGGTATTCTTTGTACATGGAGGTATATCTGTTAAGGCAAATACTTTAGATGATTATAAGTCTCCTAACAGAGATATTTTGACGGAGATATTGTGGAGCGATCCATATGACGAGGATGGATACCGACCAAGTTATAGAGGCGCCGGCTACCTATTTGGGAAGGATATAACAAGTAAGTTTCTTTCCAAGAATGGTCTTAAACTTATTGTGAGGGG
>JALTNJ010000265.1 GCA_027000765.1 Nitrososphaeria archaeon
GGAGACTGGTTTAACGCCTCATATATGCAGAAGTAGAAATGATCAGGTTATTTTACTTGAGAGACTCTATATACGTGAAAATATACTGGATATCGGATTTGGACTGATAAGGCTAATAAATAGCATCTTAGGAAAATCTCGGGAATATAAGGATATGGTTATTCCAGCATATACCCATTGGAGGCAAGCTGACGTAACATCTATAGGGCATTTACTAAGATCTTATGCACAAATGCTGACCCGTGACCTAAAAGCGCTTCATAATTTGTATAATCTTATAAACACTAATCCCTTGGGAGCCTCAGCGGTATCGGGTTGTTCTCTACCTATAGATCGGGAATACACTAGTATGCTCCTAGGGTTCTCCAGTGTACAGATGAATACATTGGATGTTGTAACTAATAGATGGGAGTATCAAGCAAGATACTTATTCACGCTCCTTATAATAATGAAACATCTCTCCACGATATCTAGAGACATTATATTCCTTTCAACAGATGAAATAGGAATTGTAGAAATAGAGGACCGTTTTGCAACAGGTAGTAGTGCACTGCCTCACAAAAAGAACCCGGATCCAATGGAGATTATAATTGGCAGAGCAAAGGTATTAGAGGGCTTCCTAACTACGGTATCTGGCTTAGGAGGAGACTTAAGCGGATATCATAGAGAGGGACAGGAAGGGAAATGGCTAATGATAAAGGCATCGGAAGATACAATATGGTCTATAGATATTCTAAGGAGAATAATAGAGACGCTGGAAATAAATGAGGAAAACATCAGTAGGAATATCAAGAAGTATATTGTATTGCCTGAACTGGCAAATCAAATTGCCTTTAAATGCGGGATATCTTTTAGAAAAGTCCATAAAATCCTAGGCAAGTGGGTCTCCAACACTATAGAGAAAGATTATGACCTACATAGACTCGCCGAGGTTTTCAGGAAAGAGGGTATTGATATACCAAGCGATGTTCTTAAGACATTACATAATACTATGGATCCCCTGAATATCCTCCATATGAAGAGTAGTTTAGGAGCACCAGGAGATACTACAGAAATGAAGAGGCTCGAGAAAGAGATAGATGGCCTTACAAAGACCCACGAACATCTGAAGAAGGAGATTGATCATGCCATCGAGATACTAAGGGAGAAGGTGGATGCATTGGTAAATAGTGATTAGATGGTTAGGAAGAGGACGGTGCCTCTGATAACATCCGCGTAACCTCGGATTTTAGTTTATTCAGTTCCTCAACTACCTTTGTCTCCTGAGATTCAAGGGCTTTTATCCGTGCCTGAAGCAACTCTATGTTTTCGTTCAACTCTTCCTCTAGCTTCTTCCTATCAGCCTTGAAAAAGATGTTGCCAACTAGTTTATATACAGAGGTATCGTCAGGCGCATTCTTCAATGCATCATATGCATTCTTATACTCCGCTAGAGAAAGCTGAAGCTGCTGTTTCTGGGTGACTATTGAAGCATATGTCTTCTGAAGGTCATCCATCTGCTTAAGATACTGCTGGACTTTTGGAGGTATTTTTTTACTACTCATTCCACATCACTAACCAAATCAATAAGGTGATTTTACAATATTTTAATACAGAACCACTTAATATATAAAGGCTATTCCTCAACAAACAAATTCTCCAGTTTATCAAGCATATATAATAGCCGTAGTATAGTCTTATATATTCCCCTGAATTTTGATAGTGAACTCGAAGAAATATCGAATATCAATGTTTTATCTTCAAACTTAATATCGACTTTAAAGTCCCTTGACACCGTCTTCACAATATCTGAATAAATTGACTTATACACCCAATTAGCTTTATCCTCATCTTCAAAACTTATTTCTAATGTTGAATGATATCTATAATCCTCCTTTTTCATGCATAACCACCCTGCCCTTGATAACCGGGTATATTCTCCTACCCTTTGTATCGAGGAAACCTATTTTTATAGAAGAGTTTTCAACCACAATATCAACATATCCCCTGGATCCCTTAGTAGCGAAAATAGGTGGTAGGCTAAAGAAGAAATTAATGGTTTCGAGTAACTCAGGGGATACGTTTCTGGATTTAATACCCAGTAAATCAGAGAAAAGGGTCCGTTGATTCTTATCCATCTGCAGAGTCAACCCATTAATCTCGATAACTAGTTTCCTAGAGAGACCGTGAGGAGAGAGAGTCATAAAGGAGAGTCTTGATGGGTTGCCTTTTCTCGTATCTATAATCAGAAGCTTATTTATCCCCTTTTTTATCATCAAGTCACGTAGGTCATCAATACTAAGTTTTCCTCTATTGAGTTTAATGGATCCAGGAATTACCCTGACAAGTTCCTTAACAAAGGTACGTGTCCTCCTAGATGGTCTCCTTGATGTTG
>JALTNJ010000266.1 GCA_027000765.1 Nitrososphaeria archaeon
TATTTACGCTCTTGGTTCCATATGCAAAAGCTGCTATTGCAGCGGGTCCACATGACCTGAAGACCTTACGTATACCTAAGATATCTAATACCACGAGTATACCCGGGTGAATACCACCAAAATATGAGGGGGGTATGGCTACGACTATGTCCTTTACACCCGCAATTGTGGCTGGAGTTAATGCAGTTACTGCGAGAAGAGGACTGTTACTAGGTAGATAAACACCTACTCTAGTCAGTGGCTTAACCATATACGCTACCTGAACCTGAGACGCTGGTGATGCTGAGAATATCAATGTTGATAGTCTTTTCCTCTCTATATTCCTAACTCTTTTTATAATCTCCTCAAGAGACTCTACATATTCACTTGATAAGCGGTCATACGCTTCACTGTATTCTTCTCTACTTATGTATAGACCAGTCGATCTAGTATCAACGTTATAATAGAGTTTATTATAATGATGAATAGCAGCGTCCCCCGATTTTTTGACATCCTCCATAATCCTAACTATATCCTTTACCCCCAAGCTAGTTCTATCCCCAGACTCCCTAAGCCTTGACAACAGCTTTCTACTTAGTCCTATATATATAGGTATCATATCAAAAACACCCATGTTTATATGCAGTATAATATAATTAATGTCATCTCCTCATCATAGCACATTATTGACAGGATGATCCATTGCCAATTCTATTATTTAAACGCCTAGTTTTTATAAGTTTTCTATTTTATATCCATTATCCGATATCGGATAAATTTATAAGAAACGTTTTATAATGATGTTTTTGTGACCTCCCATGGATAAGAGGATTATTATCGTTGGAATAGTTTTGGCCATAATCCTTCTAGGTGGATACATTGCCTACAACATGATTCACCAGAAACAGACCTTGAGGATTTCTACGACTACAAGTCTCTATGCAACAGGCTTATTAGATAAACTTAGCGAGGAGTTTGAAAAAACACATCCAAATGTAGTTATTCAGGTTATAGCTGTAGGCAGTGGAGAAGCGTTGAGAAGAGCGAGTATGGGGGACGCCGATCTGGTATTGGTACATGCCCCAAACTTAGAGGCGAAGTATATTAATGACGGGTTTCTAGTTGAGGGAGAGATATTCGCATATAACTACTTCATTATAGTAGGGCCTCCAGACGACCCAGCAGGCATAAAGGGTTTAGAGAACTCAACAGAGGCATTTATCAATATAATGAGGGCAGGTGAGGAGGGTAAAGCGCTATTCGTCAGCAGAGGAGATAATAGTGGAACCCATAATAGGGAGTTGTTTATATGGAGTAAGGCAGGTGTCAAGCCAAGCGGTGCGTGGTATATAGAATCAGGTACCGGGATGTCACAGACTCTGGAGATTGCGAACGAGAAAGGCGCATATACATTAACGGATATAGGGACTTATCTTAAGCTTAGAAGTTCTGGAGTCCTAAATAACCTTGAGATGATGGTCGAGGGAGATCCAAATCTGATAAATATCTACAGCGTGTACCTAGTTAATCCTGAGAAAGTAGATGGGGTGAAGTATATGCTGGCTAAGGAATTTATGGAGTTTATATTGAGTCACGACGGTCAAGAGATTATAGATACATATGGCATGGATCTCTATGGAGAGCACTTATTTTACTCTGCCGAAAAAGCAAATGTTGACGAGTTAAGGGACATATGGAACTATTTTGCAACTTCTTAGCATAGGGGAGTATCGTGATAAACCTTTATACCCTGCTTGAAATAACCATAAGGTCAATATCAATATCTGGGTTAGCTACTTTACTCTCTGCATTGTGGAGCATACCGATTGCAATATTACTATCTATTAGCCAATCGAGGATATCCAGGTTGTTAACTACGGTATTCAATGCATTAGTAGGCATACCAACTGTAGTTATAGGCCTCGTCCTATACCTCCTTCTATCTAGGTCTGGACCCCTAGGTATTGTAGGTATGTTATACACACCCTATGCAATCATATTCGGTCAGGCAATATTAATCACTCCCCTGTTGATCTCGTTTGGAATCGAGGTTATAGGCATACGAACTAGGGATCTTATTGAGATGTCTCTGACATTTGGGGCTTCAAAGACACAAGTCTTCACAACAATATTTGAAGAATCTTCCTCGAGGATACTCGCCATATGTATATTAGGTTTTCAGAGGGCGGTGGGTGAACTGGGCGTCGCATTAATGTTAGGTGGGAATATAAAGGGTTTGACAAGGGTCTTTACAACCGCTATAGCTTTGGAGATACAGAGGGGAGAATTTGAATTAGCTATTTACTTGGGCCTTATCCTAGTCACCGTAGACTTCATAATAATACTCTTGCTTAGGCTGCTGGGGTGGAGAAAATGATAGAGACTATAGAGGT
>JALTNJ010000267.1 GCA_027000765.1 Nitrososphaeria archaeon
TTCAAGTTAATCAGAGTGAATGCTGTGGAGATATCTCTTAAATCTGGCTTAACAGTTGGAGGTATCCCAGTAGTCACCATCCCACTTATGGGAGCTCTTATGAAGGTCCTTGGAATAGTAGATATAGAGACGGCTGAAGAAGTTATTAGAGAAAGATGGAGAGAGGAGATCGCCGATAGAAATATAAAGGCTCTGGAGATGGCTTCGGAGGTGGTGGAAATTGGGTGAAGTAATATATCCCGTCACAGAGCCTGGAGAAGGCTCAGCTGGCAAGACAGGGAACTGGAGATGGCAGAAGCCGATTATAATAATAGATAAATGCGTTAAATGTGGATTATGCTGGGTGTATTGTCCTGAGCCAGCGATTTACCTAGATAAGATGGGGTATCCCCACGTAAACTATGAGTGGTGTAAGGGATGCGGCATCTGTGCCCATGAATGCCCTTCTAAGGCAATCGACATGGTGAGTGAATATGAGTAGGACGAAGCTTGTTTTAACAGGTAATTATGCATCGGCCTATGCTGTTCTACACTCGAGGGCCGAGGTCGTGCCTGCGTATCCAATTACACCTCAGACAACGATAGTTGAGAAGATCGATGAGTTTATAGAGACAGGCATGTTAGATGCTACTATGGTTAGAGTCGAGTCGGAGCATTCGGCGATGGCCGTTGCAATTGGAGCCTCAGCAGTCGGAGTAAGAACATACACTGCGACGAGTAGCCACGGACTACTATATATGTATGAAAACCTATGGTGGGCTGCAAACGCCCGACTGCCTATCGTAGCGACATTTGTAACTAGGACCCTTGGTCCTCCTTGGAATATATGGAGTGACCATCAGGATTTCATGACTCTAAGAGACTCAGGCTGGATACTATTCATGGTTAAAGATGCCCAAGAAGCATATGACCTGACTATACAGGCCTTTAAAATAGCTGAAAACCCTGATGTTAGGCTGCCTGTTGGAATAGCATACGACGCGTTTGTGATAAGCCATACAGCAGAGCCTGTTGAGCTACTCACCCAGGAGGAAGCGGATAAATTCCTGCCTAGCCCAAAAGCGATACAGCCTCTACTAGATGTAGATAAACCCTATTCGATCGGGAACCTGCCGAAAGCTGATTATCACTATATTCTTAGGAAAAACTTATGGGAGAATATCCTAGATGCAAAGAATGTTATTAGGGAAGTAGGAAAAGAATATGGCGAGTTAAGTGGACGGGACTATAGCTCATTGGTTGAAGAGTATGAGTGTGAAGACGCAGATACAGTTTTTATATCGATGGGAGCTATGGCTGGAGAAGGCATGGACGCCGTTGACAAGCTCCGTGACAAGGGGTATAAGGTAGGTCACTTAACGATAAGGACATATAGGCCGTTTCCAGATCATGAGATAAAGACTATTGCAGAGAACGCTAAGAGACTCATCGTTTTCAGTAGAGCCCTTTCCAATGGAAAGGGAGGGATATTATATGATGATGTTGCCTCCACACTCTATAGAGAAGGACTTAGGATGGAGACATATGATATAATAGCTGGGTTAGCGGGAACCGAGGTCTCTGAGGAAGACTTTATGAAGATATACCACGACGTAAGGAGTGGAAAACTGGATACTGGAAAAAGTATTTTCATCAGGAGGGGTGAATATGTATAGACCTAAAATAGTTGAAAACCTTGGAGAAGATGAATGGATCTATGCAGGTCATCCAGCATGCCATGGATGTGGAGCGGCACTTGGGTTAAGACATTTACTAAAGACAATCGGTAAAAACTCCATTCTCGTCGTTCCAGCGGGTTGTACGAGTATTATCGCTGGAACGATGAATGCAGCGACATTCAACATACCCTTTATACATACAGCATTCGGTGCTGCAGCGGCAGTAGCCTCCGGGGTAGCCGAGGCATTGAGTAGGAGAGGCAGGGATGACATAAATGTGGTGGTATGGGCTGGCGATGGAGGTACATATGACATCGGCTTGGCCTCCCTCAGTGGAGCCGCTGAGAGGGGACACAATATATTGTTTGTGTTGGATGATAACGAGGCATATATGAATACAGGTATACAGAGAAGTGGTGGGACCCCGAGGGGAGCGTGGACAACCACTACGATAACCGGTAAAAAAGAGGAGAAGAAGGATATTATGAAGATAGTGTTATCTCACCATGTGCCATATGCAGCTACTGCAAGCGTGGCATACCCATTAGACTTTAATAGGAAAGTGAAGAAGGCCCTTGGGATAAAGGGATTCAAGTTCATCCACTTAATGGCTCCATGTCCACCTGGATGGAGATTCGAGACTCACATGACTATTGAAATAGCTAGGAGAGCAGTTCTAAGCGGTGCATGGATATTGATGGAGTATGAGAATGGTAGGATGAGGCTAAACCCACCCAGTAGTAATATGCTGGATAAGAGGAGGATACCCTTGGAGGAATATCTAATGATGCAAGGCCGGTTTAAACATGTCAAGGAAGAGCTGCTCGAAGAGCTGAAGAGAGACGTTGAATTAAGATGGAGTGAGATTAAGGAGATACTTGAGAAACAAGGTAAGCGGTAAAAGAGATCAATAAGGGGAACCTACAGAGGTGGAATAGTATAGATGAACCGTATTGCAAATACTCTTAAGACCTACTTCATTTTAACCAAGCCTAGGCTCTGGCTCCTCCTCTTGTATACGGGTATAGTTGGATACATAATAGGTTCGAAGGGCAACTTAGACCCAAACACATTCCTTATCCTCTTTATATCTCTATGGGCGGGAACAGCTGGTGCAAACACTGTAACCAGCTATATTGACCGTGATATAGACGCTATTATGAAGAGGACTAGAAAGAGGCCCCTACCAAGTGGCCGGATAAAGCCACCCATCTATGCGCTATACTTTGGCCTCGCGTTATCAGGTATAGCCCTAGTAACATCATACATGATAAACTTAGTTGCATTCCTATTCATGCTATTTGGGCTAGTGGATAATATAATCATATACAGTCTACTTACAAAGAGACGTACAGTATGGAATATAATACTTGGGAGCTTTAGTGGAGGCGCTCCAGTTATAATTGGTTATGCTGCTGCAACGGGTGTGGTAGATATATTATCCTTGTTATGGGCGATATTTATAGTGATCTGGACACCTATCCATATATGGAGCCTAGCTCTCTACTATAGAGAGGATTATAGCAAGGCGGGTGTCCCAATGCTCCCCGCGGTAGTTAATGTCGATAAAGCCATTAGATGTATAGCGATCTCAGCCATAATACTTGTAGTATCGAACGTGGCGCTGCCGATTCTATATCCAGTGTACATGAACTTAATATTTCTAGTTCCATCAGCCATACTAAACTTCATAATCCTATACTGGTCTCTAATGCTCTTGGTAAGGCCATCTGAAAAACTATCCTGGAGACTGTTTAAAATCACTAGTCCCTATCTAGGCATTATCTTCACTGTAGCCATGATCATACATCTTATCTAATTTATTTATGCCTCCTCCGACGCTGTACGTTCCATCAAGAGGTTAGACGCCTCGTTAACCATAAGAACCTTTGTGAAATCAAGGGGTAGAACAGCGTATTTCAGGAAAGTGTCGTTAAACCATTTATCGTTAAAATAGCTTCCAAGGAGAATCCTCATACTCTCCCTCAGGCTCCAAATACTCTTGAAACCAATGTGGGGAGACAAGGACATCGTAGGTGAGATGACGAGTTTCAAAATATGGGTTACAGCCTCATTCTTATCCATGTAACCCTCTTCCACAAGCTTGTTAAGCGCCTCGAGATGCGTCATCTCCCCAGTATTTACCTTTATATCTAAATAGGCTAGTAAAGCATTCTGATATAACGTCAGTAGCCTTAGGAAACGGTTTTTGAGACTATTTAGGAAACCGTATTCACCCATAAGGTTATCGGCATATACCGACCAACCTTCCATTACTTCAGGTAGATCAAGTAACATCCTAACGTAGTTCCTGCCTTCAATACTTCTTGTAAAGATAACGTGATAACCGGGGTATATGGTTCTCAATATCCTATGTAGAGCGAGATAGACATTATGTAACTTGAGAATCTCTGGATCCTCACTAACATTAATCAATACCTTGACACTCTTCAACTCCCCAATTTGGTGGAAAGACGGGAAGTAATAGATGATAGGCATCACATCTCTAATCATAGATGGAACAGGCTCTATTTCAACCTCCATATTTGGGAGGCTCAGGAGATTCTTCTCATTTATGACTCTCTTAACCTCAAGAAGGCCTTGATGATATACGGTTAGCGCAACATTTGATGTCTTGGGGGAATCCACGCTAATCATTTCCAGGATCTCCCTAGGCTCAGAACCCTTCTTAATCTCTTCTACAACCTTTAAGAGCCTTGTCCTATAAGTCTCAATATCTTTCTTAATCTCCTTCTCCATATCATTGACGGAGGTACCTAGTCTCCTGAGCCGGATAAGTTTCTCATACAGCTGTTTACCCATCACGTAATCCCTAATTTCCTTGCTACGCATACTCTGGAGCCATGTAATATATGACTCAACCACCTCAACACCTTTGTCGAAATCCTCTTTATGTTCTGCCATCAGTTTCGAAATCTCAGGGTTGGATACATAGTCATTATATATACCCTTCAGTAAGCCAACAAGGTTCTTTGCAGCCAATATCCCAGCGTCTATAAATATCTGTACAGGAAGCTCTAACCTAGCCTTCGACTTCTCTAGGAAAGATGGTAGCTCCTCCAGCTTATGTAGAATAAACCTAACCTTTTCTTTAATCGATATACTGCCGCTTAAATATACAGATAATATCATTGAAAACGCGATGTCTGGCGCATCTGGATACATTTTCCACAGGGGCCATTCGTCTATAAAGAAGAGCCTTAGCTTAAGATAATTTCTAAACGAGTAGTAGTCAATACGCGTCTCCAATGGGAGTGTCGAGGCATCGATCTCCTCAAGCTTCTCAAGCTGTATCTGTAGAAGACCTCTTTCTATTGGTATTGAATCGAGAGAGAGGTCGGGTAAAGGTTTATCCAATACACCTAATCCAATGTATACTGACTGTTCAGGGTGGAGTTCAACAAGCTTAGTGAATGTCTCCTTAACAATATTCCAAAATTGCTGAACATAGGACATTTATATCTCCACCCACCCTCATCGATATCATACTAAATCGCTTACAATAAGGTATACCAACACTTAATATTTATTTACTTATTATTATCCCATTAGGCAGACAGCAAAGAACATATATAAGGAATAATAATGTCTAGATGGTCTGCAGCATCCATGCATAACATACGTTTCCAAAGTGGAAATAAAAAACTATATTCATTATCTATTCTAATAATTATCTCCGAGATGAATACAAGTTTTGAAGTTAATTGGTATGGAAATTGGCAACTAGTAATAGCGTCCATATTATTATCCACATTTATATTTACAGTCTTCCTAGCTAAGCCTAAGAAGATGGATTGGAAGTCGTATGGATTGACTGAGGCATTCATAATATCCTTATTTACTGAGATGTTTGGGATTCCTCTAACCATATATCTTTTATCCTCTTATTTTGACATATCGATCCCTATAAATGGGTTAACGGGGCATCTTTGGGCTACACTATTTGCCTTGACCGGTTTAATGGACCTAGAGACAGGGGTAGCGGTAGTCATGGGCATTAGCCTCGCACTAATTGGAGTAGGAACCCTATTACTAATAGGAGGATGGATCCAAGTATATAGAAATAGAGAGAGGATAGCTGATACGGGTCTGTATGGATATGTGAGGCATCCTCAGTACCTTGGTATAATGCTTATAATAATAGGGTTTATGGTTCAATGGCCTACAATACCTACGTTGATAATGTTCCCAATACTGATATACGTCTACTATCGACAGGCATTAAAAGAAGAGAAGATTATGATAGAGACATTTGGAGAAGAATATGTCAGTTATATGGCTAGAACCCCGAGATTCAATATATGCAGTAAAATCATAGTCAGAAACTGCCCCATTAGAAAAAAGATTGAGGCATAAAAACCTTAAAATCCCTCATTTTTTATATAAAAAATATTCAAAATAATCAAGACAAAGGGTAAGGATACGCTAAAAACCTTAATAATTTATTAGAGACAACTAATTATATTGTTTAAATAAAATTCAACCTATGGAAAGGTGTCTCCATGGATATGGATTGTGATACAGGACTGGATATGGCGTCAAACTATGTAATGCTCCATAAGCCTACTGTAGAAGATGTCCCTATAGTAACCCACCATTGTATAATTAAATTTAGCAATAGGTTTTGAGGTGAGGTTAATCCCCGATATCCTTAAAAACCTAAATAAGAAGAGGAGACGGGCCCTTATAGAATTTCTTATTAGGGAGAATTTTAAGGAACTAGGCTATAGGAAGACTAGACTAAGGATATCCGATGAATCCGACAGGATCTCTATCACTGACGGATCTGGTCTGGTCATCTCATTTGATATAGGGTATGCCAGCGATTTTAGGGAAGATGCTTACAAATGGTGTTATGTAGATTTCTTCATTAAAAGACCTGGGATAGATATCCCAGATGATTTAAAGAGGAGATTTACTAGGTATATTGATTCTGAGTCCAAGAAACTTTATTGGAGACATAGAGAGATGGCTAGGATTATAGATATGGATCAAGCTGTTGAATACATTGTAAAGATAAAGAATGAGCTTCTCGATTTGCTTAGGAAATATGATGTTAAAATATAAGGTTGGAAGCATTATAGATGCTTCCTAATAATTGGCGGGATATCTTCCTTCCTAGTGACGACATCGACTAGGAACGGCTTACCATCATCTTTAAAGACTTCCTTGACAACATCCTCAAGCTCATTTGCAGTGGATACTCTAACCGAGTCTATTCCAAAGGCCTCAGCTGTCTTTGCGAAGTCAACTGACCCAATGTCACCACTTATCTTTTTAGGGAGATCTCGTAGGCTTAGATGTTCTAATATGCCGTAGCTTCCATCATTAATAACGAAGATCTTTACTGGAATATCGTAGAATTTGATCGTCTGTAGCTCCATTACACTCATCAATATTGACCCGTCTCCACTCAAGGATACAGAAGGTTTTTCTGGCTCAGCGAGTTTACTTCCTGCAACTGCCCCAAATGAAAAGCCTAATGAGCCAAATGCACCTGCATAGAGATATCTCACTCTCCTGACCGGTCCGATGAGGTCTCTGGCCCATACTTCATTAGCTCCAACGTCGACAACAAGATTCGTCTCTTCTGGGATATGTCGTGAGATGATGTTTATGGCGACGCCTTGATTCATCGGGCTTACGCCAAAATCTTTCTCCAACTCATCTGAAATCTCATTATATCGTTTCATTATCTCACTGCGTAGATCAATATCATAGGACTTAGATTCACCCCCATATTCTATGATCCATTCTAGGATGAGGTTGAGTGGACCATATAACCCGATAGAATTCCTACCTCTGATGTTGAACACTTGAATATCTATGAAGTCTTCCTCAAAACCAAGCATGCCCTTTGAATTCACACTCGGTAGTATAAAGAGGAACCTTGATGCCTTTTCCGCCCTATTTATAAGTGCATTTGCATCAACAGACTCAGGCCGGATTCCTAAGAATATAATTGTATCCGCCTCCTTAACAAGCGTCTCAGAGAGTGGATGAATAACGAATTTTTTCTCAAAGAACCCTCCAAACAACTCGCTATCCTGTGGGAGGAAGCCTAAGACTCCCGTTCCAGATATAAAGGGCATTTTAAATGCTTCACAGAACCGCATTATAACCTCTCTATACTCTGGATAACCCGCTTCTGAACCAAGTACACATAGAAGCCTTCCCCTTAGAAGATCTCTTGAAAATAACAGGTTCTCGTCGAATCTGGACTCTATGGTGTAATCTACATTAATCGCCTTATAACCAGCTTCTTCATAGAAGATGTCTCGTGGAATCGATATGTGTACAGGCCCCTTCCTACCTGAATTGGCTAGTCGGTATCCATGTTTAACCGCCCACTCTACATCCTCGGAGTCCATGACTATATGCGATGCTTTAGCCATATGTATTGACATCTGATGTAATACATTTGGCATATCTACCCCATGGAAGTCATAGAAAGAACCTCTTGGAACATCCCCAGATATAACCAACACCGGGCTAGATTCTGAGTAGGCTTGCCCCACCCCCGTTAACGCATTAGTGAATCCGGGTCCTGCCGTCACTATCGCGACACCGGGAGAGCCTCTTAGCCTACCATATGCATCCGCCATAAAGACGGAGTTCATCTCATGTCTAGTTACAATAGTTTTAATGTCAGCATAGTCTTCTAAAGCAGCGAATATATGGTATATATGAGTACCTGGTATTCCGAATACAGTGTCTACATTTAGCTCATACAAGGATTCAGCGACAATCTCTCCTATAGACATTTTTCCAGACATTATTATTCACCATAAAACCTCGTTTAAAACGCCATATACGTGCTTAGAAATGATATATAGTGTACATGGATTTTATATTTATTTGATATGTCGGAGGTCTTTAGGTATCGAGACATAGAGATATATATTTTAAAAGGGGATATAACCGAGGTCGAGGCTGACGCAATCGTAAACGCAGCCAATAAGTATCTCAAGCATGGCGGAGGAGTTGCCGCCGCAATCGTTAGGAAAGGCGGTGAAGAGATACAGCGTGAGAGTAATAAAATGATCTCGAAATATGGCCCCCTTGAAGTTGGAGAGGCCGTAGCCACTACTGCAGGTAGGCTTAAGGCTAAGAAGGTTATCCATACTGTTGGCCCTATATATGGTGAGGGTAGGGAGCGTGAAAAGCTTGTGAAAGCGGTTATCAACTGCCTTAGGCTTGCGGATAGACTAGGTTTGGAGAGCATCGCTTTTCCAGCTATATCGACTGGAATCTATAGGGTTCCTCCTAGGCTGGCTGCAGAGGCAATGGTAGACGGCGTGAAGGAATATATTGAAAATAATACGGATACTAGGATAAGGAAGATATTGTTCGTACTTTATACATCCAAAATATATGATGAGTTTCTAGATGTATTGAAGAAAAAGCTTTAGACTTTAGGTAACTCGTCACTGGACAACGTTATAAACTCCACCTCGGACAAGTCTAAGGTAGATGATAATGGGATCTTTGCTACTGCCGCCACACTATTATAATAAGGCTCGCCTAAACGGCTGAATATCGTAAGGACTTTCTTGTTATGCCTCCATACATATCCATTACAAGGCTCATGCCCCCTCACAATAAGTTTAAGACCATTCTTGGAAAGAAACTTACTTGTTATATCCTTCCCAAATAGGTAGCCGGCGCCTCTATAACTTGGTCGGTATCCATCCTCGTCATATGGATCGCTCCACAATA
>JALTNJ010000268.1 GCA_027000765.1 Nitrososphaeria archaeon
AGAACGCTATTATGTATATACCGACTATAACCGGGACAATTATCCCGATGAGTAGGATTAGTATAGTGAAATAATTGTAGTCTAGGTTATAGAGCTCTCTAAGCATCTTATCTATTCCTACCTCCTGGTTTACTGTATAGAGATAGTATATGGAGGTAGCTACGGCAAGTCCTAGTATAGTATACATGATAATCTTTATCCTGAAGAGCCTCTCCTCCCTAGTATTCCCAAGAACCTTAATTTTATTTTTAAGGGATGAAGACACTCCCAACACCTCTCTCAAACTTTGCAAATGATCCTAATAGACTTGCGGAGCCACCTGCCATCAAGAAGAATACTCCTCCGGAGATCAGGAGGGTTAGGCCAAGATGATAGATAAATGTGTATATCGAGTCTCCCTTAAGGATGTATATGGCCCAGCTGTTTCCAATCGATACCACAGCTACCATTAGATATAGGAAGATGAGGAGGAACGATATACTCGGCATCTCTATATACTGCATAAACTTTGATATCGCCGCTGCAAACCTTGTAAACAGGCTTATTAATACAACTATTAAGGTTAGCACCGCTACGAACGTGGCTTGCAATGGTATCGCCATCCCCTTGAAATAGTTATATATCTGGTTTCTACCTTGTCTTCGTTTGGAGAACCTGACTGACGTCTCATATAATACCCTGGCAGTATCCCTGATAATCGCCCCTCTATTTACCGCATTAGTGAAGATAGAAGTTAGGTATAATACTAAATTACTCCCCGTCTCCTCTGAAAAGAGGCGCCATGCTACATCCGGCTCTATCCCCATCTTGAGCCGTGCATACAGTTTCTTTATAAGAGGTGTGAGCTTGCCATAGTCATTATACAGTATCCTCCTTAACCCTTCTTTCAACGATCCTGATAGAGATGCTGCTTCCCCTAGTGTACTGATGAAAATCGGATATATTGCATCGTACTCCTCGATCTTCTTGATCTCGGACAATCCTAGTTTACCTATGACTATACCGATGATTCCTGGAGCGATGTAGAACAATGAGACTTCTAGGCTGTATATTACAGTGTCGGTTATAAAGAGTTCATTATCTAGAATGAAGTAGGCTAGAAAGACTGGTATGAATGAGGCGGCGCCTATTGCATATAGAATTGGCTTTGCTACCTTATCTAGGGTCTTAAGCCTCTTAGGCCTATATGGCATTGAATGAGCATGCATGATGTCCTCGGGGATATTGATCTTGATTAGGGATAATGCTGTAAATAATGATGTAACTGTAATGAGGATAATCAACGCCATTACCCCATATGTATTTCCCGCACCGAAAAGTATACTAGCCATTACAGCTGTCATAGATACAATTATAGCTGCATCTAGCAAGGCCGTATAGACATCGGCGATAATCCTGAGTTTATCGATCGTCTTCTGGAAATAATAGTCGTAGTCAATGGTAAATTTATTATATTCTATCTTGATGAAATCCACGAAATTCGCTCCTATAGAGATATTATATGCAAGTCTATATAGGAAGTCTTTTAAGAGTTTACTTGGAACCTTTAATGACGCTAATAAACAGGCTCTATCCTGTTTATAACCCCATTTATTCACGAGCAAATCAATCTTCCTAAAATATTTTGATATTGGAGCTAGAGACCTATCCATCTCCCCGACGAATCTATATACCGCCTTACTATCAATCCCGAAGGTAGTTAGGGAATATAGGAAGACCATGAAGAATATAAATTTCTTCTTGATCTCAATCCTCTCCCTGCTAAGGAGGTATCTTATTCTCTTAACACCTTTGGGTTTCTCTAGGCTTATTCTCAAAAGCCTCTCTTTCTCTTTTTCCTCTCTCTTTAATAATCGGAGCATGTTATAGGCTCCCCTCCCTCCTCAGCCTTTTATAAGCCTCCTCTATACCAATTTCATGTATCTTCCTGAAGACTCTCCAGGAATCATAGTAATCTATTATCCCGTTATTCGCCATGAGCCTCAGTATCTCCTTCCTAATAAATAGCTCCTCATATATCTTACGTTTTTCACGGACAGAAAGGCCTTTCATTGTCGCTATCTTCTCTTCAAGGATATAGCTCATTCCCTCTCCTCTAAATATATGGCTGTCGTTTGCAGCCTCCCATGAAAACAATTCTATAAAGTTGAATGTTTCTTCAATCGGGTCATATCCGATGATTTCATTTATGCTAAGGACTCTCCTCTCCACCATCCCTGTTTTTGGCAGCCTGACTGCACTCTGTATCACCACCGCGTTCAAGTTATCAATATATGTCTTAGGGATATCGATCGGAGAGCCGGTAAGCCTTTGAATAAGCTTCTCTACTGAGGCGGCGTGGAACGTTGATAATACTGGATGTCC
>JALTNJ010000269.1 GCA_027000765.1 Nitrososphaeria archaeon
CCGGGCGATATACGAAAGCGGTGAGATAATAGAGTTTGACAAGCCAGCATATGACAAGCATAGTATTGGAGGGGTTCCAGGGAATAAGGTAAGCCTCCTTATAGTACCGATTATAGCCGCGTCAGGGCTTTTGATACCAAAGACATCGAGTAGGGCGATTACAAGCCCATCTGGAACAGCGGATACTATGGAGGTGCTTGCAGACGTAAATCTAAGTGTAGAGGAGTTTAAGGAAGTCGCTGAAAAGACTAATGGCGCCTTAATATGGGGTGGAGCCCTCAACCTAGCCCCTGCAGATGATATTATAATAAGGGTTGAGAGGATCATGGGCCTAGATCCGGTTCCCCAGATGCTTGCAAGCATCATGGGTAAGAAGATGGCTGCAGGTATAAATACGATGGTTCTAGACATCCCAGTAGGTAAAGAGACTAAGATGGAGAGTATAGACAGGGCTATAGACTTCGCTAGGAAGGTAATTGAACTAGGTAATAGAATTGGAATAAGGGTGCAGGCGGGAATAACATATGGGGAACAGCCTGTAGGACATAATATTGGACCTGCTCTAGAGGCTAAGGAGGCTTTAGAAGCGTTGATAAACCCTAAGGATGCTCCCGCCAGCCTCGTGGAGAAGTCATGTAGCCTCGCAGGGCTATTGCTTGAGATGAGTGGGAAAGCCCCGTTGGGAATGGGGCATCAGCTGGCTAAAGAGATACTATATAGTGGAAAGGCATATGAGAAGATGAAAGAAATAATTGAGGCTCAGGGTGGAAACCCCAATATAAAGCCTGAGGAAATCCCCTTGGGAGAATATAAGTATGAGGTTTATGCGCCTGTCGATGGCTTCGTAACCCAGGTGTCGAATAGGGCTCTAAAGGAAATAGCTAGAGCAGCGGGTGCGCCTAAGGATAAAGGCGCTGGATTAATACTACATGTCAAGAGGGGAAGGAAGGTTACTGCTAGGGACAAGATACTAGAGATTTATGCTGAGAGAAGTGTAAGGCTTCAGGATGCAATAAGCGTGTTGGAGACAATGCCTCCAATAGTTATAGAGGGTATGCTGCTTAGAACAATACCGGAGAGACAGATATACACGTTTTCACACTACGAGTCTTCCCAAGGCTCCAGCTCAGAATAGAATACTCCGAAGCGGTCCCTAATTATAAATGGAAATACAGCTGGGTTCAGCACGCCTATCTCAGTTATTATTAAATCGATAT
Organism: Nitrososphaeria archaeon; assembly: GCA_027000765.1. Lineage (GTDB taxonomy): Archaea > Thermoproteota > Nitrososphaeria > Geothermarchaeales > JDFR-13 > Geothermarchaeum. Next base: position 1,218 of record JALTNJ010000269.1, read on the forward strand.
ACTCAGGTGGAGTCACGTCAAAAGCAGGGTTTCTAACCCTAATCTTAGGCTTATCACTAAGCCACTTCTCTGGAACAACCTCGGTATAAGGCCTTTCCTCAATGACTATAAGCTTCCCGAATAGAGTATCTGGACTAAATTTATAGGTTTCAGCTGCAACCATAAACGGCACCCTAGCTTCATGTGCAGCCAAGGCAACCATAGAAGTACCTATCTTATTCACTACAGCACCGTTTGCTGCGATGGCGTCTGCACCCACAACTACCTTATCCACTTTATTCATGAAGTATCTAACCGCCGAATCAACTATTAAAGTAACATCAATCCCTGCATCACTAAGCATCTTTGCCGTAAGCCTCCCCTGGAAACGGGGCCGGGTCTCCGTAGCATAGACCTCTATATCCTTACCAGCCTTATACGCAGATATTATCACCGATATTGCTGCGCTACTATTACAGTGAGTCATTATAACATCTCCATCTTCAATCCTACCAGCACCATACTCAGCTATCCTTTTAATAGCCTCATTCGAGATCTTGATGAAATCATCAGCATATTTTTTTAGATTGTCTTTAAGCTGGTCGACACTTGAGACACCGCTTCTATAGTCACTCAAGACCTTATTCAATACATATCGGAGGCCGTTGGGCAAAGAAACAGCTGTAGGCCTGGTATCGACAAGTATCTTAGCAGCGTTTTTAACACGCCTAATATATTCATCCACATCCCCGGTCTCTATTGAGTCGCTGGCTATAACCAATGCATTTACAGCCGCCCTCGCTATTCTGCCGGCGCCTCTTATACGCATATCCTTAATGCCTTCGACTATCTCATAGAATTTAACAGGGAACTCGTTATCCATTTCAACAACCACCTAATTAAAAGGATTGTTATACCTTACTCATAACTCTAGTAACAAGGTTTGGTAGAAAACCTACTACAAAGGGTTTTCCCCTAGCAACAATATGCAGAGCCTTATTGAAATACGGGTCTATAGTCAAGAGAATCTTAAGGCTCCCGTCTCCAAACAGTCCTAGAATAGTTTCTATATTAAGATTCTCAGAGGCTTTATCTATTAAGGTTGGGTAGGCCGAAGATACACATCTATCTGAGAGGATATAATTGATATTAGGCATACCATCGA
>JALTNJ010000270.1 GCA_027000765.1 Nitrososphaeria archaeon
CTCTATATGGGGCTACTAGGAATCCATGGGACCCTTCAAAGACTCCAGGGGGATCTAGTGGAGGGGCTGCGGCATCCGTGGCATCGGGTATGGGTCCGATAGCCATAGGTAATGACGCAGGGGGATCGATACGGATACCCAGTAGCTTCTGCGGAGTATATGGATTAAAGCCATCTCCAGGGGTGATCCCTAAGTATCCTTCAGTCCCAATATTAAAGGGCTTGTCATCCGATGGGCCTATAACACGATATGTGGAAGATGCTGAGCTGGTCCTGAAAGTAATATCTGGACCTGATATCCGTGACAGAAGTAGCTTATGTATGGATAAGGAGGCTTTCCTCCAGTGTTTTAAGAACCGGGGAGATGATGTGAAGATCGCATACTCTCCAGACCTTGGATATGCCATCGTGGATGATGAGGTTAAGAAGATTGTTGAGGAGGGGGTCTACCGGTTTTCAGAGATTGGGTATGAAGTTGATGAGGTAGATCTTAAACTGCCTGATTTAGGGGAGGAGCTGCGTGTCAAGGCTATTGTGGAGACAGTGGAATACATGAAGGCGATGGGAATATATGAGGAATGGCTTAAAGTCGCGTTTAAACCCTATAGGAAATTCATCTCCCTATTGGATGACCCAGATACCTATAGAGTATATTCACGTATTAATATTAAGGTATCTATGCTTTGGAACCAACTTGGACAAGTATTCAGTAAATATGACTTTCTAGTAACTCCCACGGTCGCAACACCACCCTTTGGAATTGAAGAGGGTCTAGGACCTAGGGAGATAAATGGTGTTAAGGTAGGCCCAGTTAAGTGGATGGGATATACATATCCATTCAACTTCTCGGGTCAGCCGGCGGCCAATATCCCAGTGGGATTCAATAGAGATGGTTTACCTATAGGCATGCAAATAGTTGGTAGGCCTTATGAAGATGCTAGTGTGATATGGATATCAAAGATTTATGAAGAGCATTTTGCATGGCATTATAAGAAGCCTTCCATAGTTTAAACCCGGGGCTTTACATGCTATTCTAATCTCCTAAGTTAATTAGTGGATATTATATTTATTATTCGTATGGTGCGATGGAAAGCCTTCCAAGATGGGTTGAGCATCACCATAGTATTAGTTTCCCTTGTTTTGGAATACTGGTTTGATTTCTCAAGGGATTGTTATGTTATACAGGTTGTGTTACGGGATAATTTTCCTAGTTTTATCTCTCAATTTGATAAAATGGTTCTTATTTGGATAAATCCTGGTCTCTTGTCTAAGAGTCTTACTCCAGTTATGGTGTTCCTAACGCTTTTTGGAGGAATTATATTTGTAGCTGGACTGGTTTCTGTAGTGCTTTTGAGGGATAGGAGGAAGGGTGTTATACTGGCTATCACCCTAGTGTTCTCCATTGTATTGACTTATCTCTTTAAAGAGTTGTTTATGCGACCAAGGCCTTTCATGACCATCCCTGGTGTAATATTTTTAGCCTGCTCATTTAGCCCTAGCTTCCCAAGTGGCCATGCGATGAGGATATCCACAGTTGCAGGAGTCCTCCACCGGCTATATGGAAAACGCGTGGGTTATATAATGTTACTGTTATCAGTATTAGTTGGTTTTAGCAGGCTATATCTTGGAGTCCATTATCCATCTGACGTGATATTTGGCGTTGCATCAGGTTACTTAATAGGATATGGAGTAGCGCCATTTATAGAGAGAAGGCTATTCACGTGGGATAAAATCCAGGATACTCCTTCTCCCCCGGATATCCCGGAGTAGTTTTGAGGAGGAGAGCCAGATGGAAGCTGGTATGTCAAAGAATTTCAATTCATGTTTAAAAGCTTCTTCTAAAGTACTATACTTCCTAGGCCTCCCTCTTAACATTCTCTTCACAGTCTCCCTTATATGCCAGTTACCTACTGGAGCATAGTATGTAGGCTTGATCTCTCGATAGATAAATACTGTCGCCTGTCTATTGATATTAGATAGGTATTCTAAAACCGATAATCTCGCAGCCATATATCCTCCATCCATATATTCGTACCGTCCACGCACATCCTCCGTCAATACGCTGATAGACGGCATCTTGGATTTATATCCCCATAGGCTACGGGGATGCCAAGCCTCTATCCACTCCAGCTCCAACGGCCCAGGCGTCAATATAACTAGAAACTTGTTCTCAAGATATTCACCGCTGAAAGCCAGGGTATCCGATATATATGGGGACTTTCTTAGTCTCCTTCTAAAGTAGGAACCCAGTATAGAGTCTACTGCTGTGATCGCCCATCTTGTTGGAACGATCTTCCTATTCCTAAAACTACCTAGTAGGCCGCCGCTCAACGCATGGATAAGTGTATAGATA
>JALTNJ010000271.1:0-464 GCA_027000765.1 Nitrososphaeria archaeon
ATACGAGACATAGAAACGGGTCACCAGTCATACACACCAATATACAGCTTCCACAACATTGAGCAAACTGGTTCCAATTAAATTCAACACAAGCCTCACACTCATAGTCTACCCATGGACCAAAGAACGGATCTACACACCCTTCACACGCAACATCATTTAGTCCCGATATATTTTGATTATTAGTTTTTTCTGTAATAAATAACGGTTTTCCATTTACACTTATAGCTAATGTTTTGACCTTATTATTTATGAGATAAAATGTATGTTTAAATTCTCCATAATAGTCTTTTATAAGTTTTTGTATCTTTGTATAGTTAACCGAATGTATTCCTATCTTATCCCCACTTATTCTATTGATAATAACAGCAATATTTTTGCATAATAAACATGATGAATTATAAATTAATATATTATTTGTCACTTTTTCACCTTTTTAATTAAATAATAATTATTTTTTTGTT
>JALTNJ010000271.1:474-2345 GCA_027000765.1 Nitrososphaeria archaeon
ATTAAATGAAATAGATACACAGCAATTGTAAATAGGAATTCGGACCCATTAAATCAGTCAGGATGGGGGCCGAACCAAAAATAGTAATTCCCGCCCCCGGCACTAGGAAATTCTATAGTCTAAAGAAATTCGGAGAAGATGTATCAAACATTATATGATTTGATTTTAATAAAAAAGGAGGGATGATGCTATTCGGGAGGGGGAGGAGCTAAATGTCCTATTGTGACGTTCACACCTTCAAAAAGCCATGCTACTGCGAAGAGAAATGCAAAAATAGCGAAAAGGATCCTTAATTTTTTATTATCAGTGTGAAAGGCAGGGACCGATAAGAAGGTTGGAATAGCTGATAAAACATACCATATAGCGGACATAGCTGGCTCCCTAGTTAATCCATAGGTTAATATTGCATTAGAAGCTACAAGAAGGTATAAACCGACTATAGCGGCAAAGTATGTAATTGGCCTTAAGTCGGCATTTAAGAAAAGTGCTATTGATACGGCTAAGGCAACTAAACCACCTATAGCGGCGGATCCGCCGAATAATACATTATATACGCCTCCTGCAAAGTCAAATGGCCAGATGAAGCTTATTGAGAGACCCATAATAAACAGGTAGAATCCAGGCACCCCTAGAGCGATCGCAAATCCACGTGTAGAGGAAAACTTATCCTCAACAGTGCCTGTAGACGCCTTGAAAGGAAGTTTAATAGCCATGATCCCAACAACTGTTCCTATAGCGGCCAGAGCCCACATCATACTATCTAGATAATCGAATGGAGGAACCATCTAACACCACCCGCAAAAAATATTCGTCAATTTTTAACGCCTCATATTTTTTATATGAGGGAAAGAAATATGACCTTTACACTTTTCAAAATGGAAAACACGCTCTAAAATATGGAATATAACTATATGTCGGAAAACTGCATCATCGTTAGATAGTGATGAGCCTATCTATTCTTGGGATATATTATTATCATCGATCCGCTGGAAAAATCATCAGAGTTTTAAGTGAATGACTCACGGTGGAACAAATGGATATGTTCCTCGTAACTGTGACTATAAGTGATTGTACAACTAGAAACTTTGTTATTATGAGGAGTCTTTGTAGATTGCGAGAAAAAAATATTAGGAAGATCATATGGCCCTAACAAGCCTCCTCATTATCCTATACATGTAATACGCTTTTGTAAATACTATAACATTGAATTAGAAAATACGTCACTACATGACTCTAACGACATATTGATAATATTTTTCTTTCCTCGGTATATTAGACGAAATATAAAAGCATCACAAACAGTATACTGAGTCTAGATATTGATTTTTAGATAATAAACGTTTCCAGCATATCTTTTAAAGAAAAATTACAATGTATATTAAAACGTCTCTCATCAACCCCTCCTCATATTATTGAACAAAGTATAACTATGGAAAATATTTTTTATAAAAAACACAATTATTTGTAAATTCTTGAGTGAAAAAAGTTTTAAATATCGATGTTTTCTTATATTAATTGTTGTATCTAATTTTTAAGAGGTGTTTACGAGGTGTCACGTAGGCATCTTATGGCTATTATTTTGCTGTTACCCCTACTACTATCATCGCCTACACTAGCAGACCTAGCCTCTCCAGTTAAGGCTCAGCCATACGGAGGGACGCTGAAAGTAGCACTGCCCTCCGAGCCAAACACATTCAACTGGTTCTCAGCAGGCTCAACATGGAGTATAAACGTACTAATACCAGTATACAATAGGCTATTCAGGTGGAAGAACGGGACTCTAATGCCCGAGCTTGTTAAGGAATGGTCCGTCTCAGACGATGGACTGACATATACATTTACGATCCATAATAATGTAACCTTCCAGGATG
>JALTNJ010000272.1 GCA_027000765.1 Nitrososphaeria archaeon
TCATCGATATAATTAAGGAGCTCAACATCATAACCAACGTACTTAAGGAGGCTATTCAATGCAGCGCCTAGGGCCACGTTCCTAGCATGACCTATATGTAGAGCCTTATTAGGATTAACACTAGTATATTCCAATCGGACAAGGCCTCCGCCTAGATCCATACGGGCGAAGTCTATATCCTCCTCCAACACCTTCCTTATAAAATCGCTGTAGAACCTCTCCCTATTCAAGAATATATTTACATATCCTCCCCCAGCGATCTCCACATGATCTAGATATGGTATATCCCTAAGAACCCCGATTATCTCCTTAGCAATCTCAATAGGAGGCTTCTTAAGTATCTTAGCAAGTTTAAACGCTATAGGCAGGCTTAGATCCCCGAACTCCGGCTTGGGAATCTCGAGAGTAACCTCAAAATCCTTAACGCCCTTCGCCCTCAGCCATGCACCAACCTTCCTCTTAACATTATTACCTATATCAGTCAACAACATATGGCTCTACACCAGAACATCCACATTAACAAAATAATAGCCCACTCCATCTAAAAAATAAGTGCGAAGAGAAAAAGAAAATAAAAAGTAATTTATCTAGAACTCCTCTTTAGATAAATGGGGTCCGTGGCCTAGCTTGGATAAGGCGCTGGCCTCCGGAGCCAGAGATCCGGGGTTCAAATCCCCGCGGACCCGCTCACAAACTCATATTTGGCACCGTGGAGTAGGGTGGGGAAACATTAGTATGATAAGCAGTGGATCTGTCTCTGGAGAGAATGGGATATGTCCCGAGGCTCCTATATCCTCATCATCACCCTGATACAATTAAGAAGGGAGTATGGGACTAAAATGCTTGGAGATGCTTTATTGGCTCTGTTTTTCAGGTGTTGTCGGCCTCATTGGCAGAGGGAGATATTCTATTCCAGGGCGGCGTTGGTGGGACTGTGGATATAGGGACATGAGCATATATATCTCAGGCGGAACCTCCGTCTTGACGTTGAAACCCATCTCTCTCAGCTCCTCAACAGTGATTGGATAGTCATGGGTCCACCTACCCTCTGTAAGAACCTTAGCTATCTCCATCGCCTTCTCCCTAGGCATCTTATCCTCAAGTATCTTCACGATAATCCCACGCATCTCTCCAATAGCCTTCTCAGCGATGTCGGCGAGTATGAGGGTGTTGTCATCGGCCTTCTCACCCTTCATCCTAGCCACTTTAATGACGCTCGGCGCGGGTAGCGGAGGATTATTGGGACCCATGCCGATCTGTGGATCCAGAGGCCCCAATACTGCCGATTCATCCATCCATATCTCGTCAGCCGCCAACGCTATCAACGTTCCTCCTGACATTGCGTAGTGAGGAACTATGACGACCTTCTTAGCCGGATGCCTCTTCAGGGCCTGTGCTATCTGGGTGGCTGCTAACACTAATCCACCTGGAGTGTGTAGTATTAGTGCTATCGGCCTATCTTTAGGCGTGTTTCTTATAGCTCTGAGGATCTCCTCCGAGTCCTCAATATCAATATATCGATATACTGGGATGCCGAGGAACCCTATCCTCTCCTGCCTATGTATCATCGTTATAAAACGCATCCCATACTTCTTCTCCAGCCTCGAGAGTATCCGCATCCTAGCCAGTTTGAGGTTCTGATGTTGGAGATAGGTTATAAGAGGGAATATTAGGAATAGGAGCCAGAAGAGCCACCATATTAGGGCGCCGAGGTCCATTCCACCAACTTCATTGGCTAGTATGAAACCTGGGATATTCAATTCCCACTCCACCCAATACATGAATATAGAGGGTTTATGGAAATAAAGATATTTTTATCGGGCTTGACCCAGGCTATAGGTTCCTAGCCATATCCTCCATAACCTTCTGTGGCTCCGGAGACTTTGCTATAGCGCTGGCGACGAGTACACCAACTGCACCTAGCCTAGATGCTGCAGCCACATCCTCACCGGTTGAGACACCGGCGCCGCATAAGACAGGGACACCATACTCCTTCCCAAGGTCAACGGCGTCTGAGACAACCTGAGGCTTATACTTGGAGACGGATCTCCCACTTCCAATGAGCTCGGGAGGCTCAATCGCATATGCAGCTGGATAGACATTCATCTCAAGCAGCCTCTTCATCTCATCGGTGGAGTCAACACATATAACGAATTCAAAGTCGTATTGGGAAGCCTCATCGAGAATCTTCTTGATAGTCTCATGGGGAAGCTTATACTCAGAATGGTTTATCAAGGAGTATCTCAGGCCTTCATCCACCAGCCTAGCCAAGGGGACATGGCCTGTATAGCTCCCGTATCCAGGGACGTCTACAGACTGTGCGATGAGTATATCACTATACTCA
>JALTNJ010000273.1 GCA_027000765.1 Nitrososphaeria archaeon
CGTTGTGGATGCATATGAACATCCTGGTACCATTGTTATGGAGGGATTTGTCGAGAGTGGAATGGGTGAAGGAGCGTATTATATCAGTAAGAGGAGATATCAGATACAGTTTAAAGATACACTTGGTTTCTATCCATATCCAGGTACTCTAAACGTCCGTTTAAAGGACCCGTATCATATCTCGCAAAATAGGTTCCTCAGGAAGCTCCCTGGATATAAGATAAAGGGGTTTAGGACTAAAGAGAGGATTTTTGGAGGGGCTAAGGTGTTTAAGGCGCTGGTTGAGGATAAGATTGAGGCGGGCGTCGTATATGCCGAGCGTTCTATACATGGCTTTGACGTTGTCGAGGTTATATCCCCAGTATTCCTCAGGGAGGCGCTGAGCCTAAAGGATGGGGATAAAGTTAGGATCTCTGTATTGCTCAACACCGATTAGTATCCCAGCATACTCAGCAGCTTCTTAATCATTATACTACTTTTATATCCCTTGTAGAATACATCTAGCTTCTTAATCTCGATATCTCCTAGCTTGTTCTTCAACGGAGGAGGTATATCCTGGTCATAGCCTAAGAAGATTATGTCAGGCTTTATCAATTTAACTGGCTCCATAAAATCTTCTTCACTCCCCAAAATAGCTACATCCACGGGTTTGAGCATCGAGACTATCTCCAGCCTAATCTCCTCATTATTCAACGGATCTCTCTTCTTCATCTTCTTAACTGTAGAGTCCCTCGCGACCACTACAGCAAGGAGATCAACGTATTTCTTAGCCTCCTCCAGCGTCTTCATATGCCCAATGTGTATTATATCAAAGGTCCCTCCAGTTAATCCAACTCTAATTAATCCCCTACCCTTTTCAGTAGGTAGTAGATTCTCGTCTAGAAACCCCTCGTCAACCATATACTTTAGGATCTTATCCAATTCAGTGGACAATACTTCTCTACCTATTAATGATGGATTTGGGGCTTCTCCCCTTATCCTCATAACTTCACATATCTCCACAATCCGCTTTATCATCCCTATGGGTATCCTCATCCCAATCACCTTCTTAGAACAGTCTCTATATACTCCTCTTCTGTAAAATGTAGTTTACCTGGTATTATTAATATACAGGGCTTTCCATACGTATCCTCTTCCTTAAGCACCTCCCCAATTGTAGCAGCATACTTACATTCATCCCTACTCCCCAGGCCGCATAATACGATGACTAGGTCCTCCAGCGATATCCTCTTCTCATCATCATACGACAATAATATCTCTATAGCCTCTCTAGGACTCATTATATAATTGGTCTCTGCGTCATACTCGAGGAAGAAGAGGGTGTGTAACCCTCTCTCAAGGTTCTCCTTCAATACATCGTAGGCGCGTTTTGAGGACGCGACTTCCCTCCGCATTATAGTTGCTGATGCACCGAATTTATACGTATGCAGGCCGGATTCCCCAATGGCTGCGCATAAGGCTGATGATGAGTGGAATATCTTGGTGTCGACTCCCCTTCTCCTAGCCTCTACAACTAGGGTTATATGTGTTGTAGCGATCAAGGGATCTCCTGGAACGAGTATAGCTATATCCCCTTTTATAGCTTCATTAATAAGCTTATCCATCCCCTCTTCAATCTCACTACGTGTCAACCTAACTATCTCCCTACTAATCCTTAAGGAGTCTAGTAACCTAGGGTAGATGGGGCTCGTATATCCCTCTAGATAAATCCTATCCACATTCCTAAGGATCTCCTCAACCTCCCTAGTTAGACTAGGCTCGGCATATATCCCGATTCCTATTAGGTATAATGTCATTTCAAAAAATTACGTAGTAATGTTACTATTTAAAATACATAGGTTGATTCATAACTATGGCTGGATACTATTTTTATAGAAAGATTTAAAAGGCGTCTGAATGAAGTTTTTTAAATTTTAGAGGAATGGGCCCGTAGCTCAGCCAGGCAGAGCAAGAGAATCTAAATTCTCTTCTGAGACCGGGCTTTTAACCCGGGGGTCGCGGGTTCGAATCCCGCCGGGCCCGCTCAACCTCTATTCTTCAGTTAGTTCCTCGACCTCTTCCTTACCCTTCTCCAGCTCCTCAACCTGCTCCTTATCCAGCTTCAAAAGGAGGGCTAGGAACTCGCCTACATGTGTCTTCTCCTCCCTAGCTATATCCAGAAGTATCTTCTTTAGATACTTGTTCTTGGCTTTCGCAGCCATCTGCTCATATAGGTTTATAGCATCCAACTCGGCAATTATACCCATTCTAAGGATCTCCAGATCGATATTCTCATCACTTATCTCATCAAGCTTAATAGGTATTTTAGATAACATAGCCA
>JALTNJ010000274.1 GCA_027000765.1 Nitrososphaeria archaeon
ATAGTTCCAGTCAATATTATATCCTGACGATATGGGATACCCGTCAATGCTGACAACGTGGCTACATATACGGCGAGGGAGAGGCTTGTACCTGTGAAATATGATACGTCTATCTCTGGATACACGAAAACAGTGTAGTTGTATTCATAGGGAACTTCTCCGAGTATCCATGTTGCCTCATATACGGCTTCACGGATAGAGTTGTAGAATAACTTATCGTATGATACCCCTTCTACAGTGACCCGTCCAGAACCATCGGATATATGTATCTCAACTTTTACGGGGAAAGCTTCATCCTCATATACTGCTATACCCGTTGCGAAACCAACGCTATATGAAGTAGGTGGGGAGGATGCTAGCCCCACATATACGAGGCTGGAGTTGAGTAGCATCGAGGCTATTAAAAGCCCTACTAGTAATAGATTTCTAACACTTTTGGCGCCTGTGTACCGCCTCATGTAGTTATTCATTTCCTCCTCCCCAAAATTATCATAGACAATATGAGTAAAGAGACTAATAATACGACGGCTAGTAAAAGCATGTTTGTTGCTCTAGGGGAGCTTGGCCCAATTCCCTGGTTCAAGGCTTGGATGGTATGTGGACTCTCCATATTCTCTAATGCCGACGCAGGTATCGGTATCAATCCCTCTGTATTCTCTATAGGAGTAGGGGTAGCAGGGTCGTATACAAAGTGGCAATTAAAACAGGTGAGTATCCTGAAGCTCTGTCCAGTTATTAGAGAAGCGTCGCCGTCCCTCATAGCATAAAATGGAAGCGCATATCTTGGATCTCCAGCTACATTAACCGGTTTAATCGGGACAGATAGTGACGTCGAATTACTTCCGTTATAGAAAAAGATGTTTCTCCAGCTGCTAAAGTTCAGATTCGTTGGAGTAGCGTATAATCCTGAACCCGGCCAGTATAGATATAGCCACGAACCAGTGCTGTTATATCTCGAGATATGTAGAGTTGAGTGGCATCTACAGCCTACATTTGTATGTATAGAGCTAGACACGGACTGTGAAACCCCGTTGTGACATGAGCCGCATGCCTGCCAAGTGTAGTTTTCAGCATTGTTATCAATTGCATGGGGCTTCAAGTTATAGGTTGAAGCTCCATAACCTGATGTATTACTATGGCAACTATAACAGGTATCTGGATGACTCACCCAGTAATTGCTGGTGGTCGTGTCCCTTGGAGCTTCCACGGTGAAATGGCATTTTTGACATACCCAATACCTCTTGGTAGACGGGATATCAGTTGGGGAACCAGTATATGGGTCTATAAAGTTATATGGAAAGATGTCTGTAGTGGTTGTGCCTATATTCGTGGAGTAAAACCATTTTATCACATCAATCATATCGCTAATAGCAGAGGTATCGTTCCTCACAACATATGTATTCAGGAAATATACCGAGGGGTTAGAGGGGGGAGTTAGGTCAGTGGATACGATCTCGTGATCACGACACCCATAATATCCAATAGTAGTTGTATCATAATTTTGGTGTCCGGCATGATAAGTATCGTGGCAAAATGAACAGCCTATCCCCCTATGAGAACTATTGGAGATAGCATGAACTAGTGATTGAGTGTTTGAGACATCCATGTGGCACGCTATACATCTATAATTCTCTAATACCCTGGTGTCTTCACTTACTTGAGCCGTACGAGATGGAAAACCAACATGACAATATCTACAGAACAAGATAGTTCTAGATGTTAAGAACAATCCGTTATCATGGGAGGTGGTCTCAACTAAATCGGCAAAGGCATTTTGAGGGATAAATAGATATAAGCCTCCTATTATTAGGAGGGTTAATAACATGCCTATAACGATTTTTTTGGTGTTCATTTAACCACCTCCCTAATCAATACAGTAAATATACTGGAATGTGGAGACAACCACCTCTAGATTGCCATCACCATCTACGTCTCCCACAGATAGAGTAGGCCAGCTAAACTTAGTATCATCAACCCTAGTCAGCCCGAACGTGTTGTAATCCACTGTGATGGACCACTCGACCGTACCTGTTTGCGCATCAAGCGAATATATTTTATATCTAGGTCCACCCCATCGATTGTCTTTACTCACTCCGTCGGTGCTTACGGCAACTAATTCATAGGAACCATCATTATCAATATCCACGATTACTAATGCCACTGCCACTGGAGGGGCACCGTCAGTACCGAAGATTGTCGGCCAATAAGGATCCGCCATTAAGAGGCTTGTGACGGTATAAGATCCAGCTGAATATTCTATTCTGTAAATATACCCGTCTCCAGATCCTAGGAAGATCTCATCTATATTATCGCCATCTACATCGCCAACTGCAATAGCTGGCTGGGACACCCATGCAAAGAGGGCGCTTCCAGCAGGGGGATTGACTACTGTTTCCAATGCTCCTGTCTGCGAATTTAGTATAGCTAGGTATCCCTCAACCCCCGTTTTAACCATCCTACCTCCTGAGGAGGCGAATGTCTCTTTACCTACCGATAATATTACTTCTTCTACCCCGTCTCCATCTACATCAGCAACTACTGGAGAATGTATCACAAATTTATACTGAAGGATTGGATTCGCCCATAGATCAGTCTTCCATATTTCCGATCCATCTGCTCCTGATATACCATATACATATCCATACATGTCACTATATACTATATCTCGGACCCCATCTCCATTGATATCGGCCAGTAGGGCTGGGCTTCCAACAATTATGTATCCCCTGCCGTTAGTATTCCATAGGATAGATCCATCTGTCGGAGATAGGGAGACTAGACCAAATTTTGTTACTACTATAATTTCAAGTGTTCCATCACCATTTAGATCGTATAAAAGTGGGCTTGACGATACTTCCTCATCAATCTGTACACTCTTCCATTGAATATTTGTTGCCCAATTAGCCCCAGGATTAACCTCTACAGATATAACACATCCATCTTTTGTACCCATTATAAATTCCATAATATTATCGTTATCAATATCCCCGGCAGCTGGGGCTGAGAATGGATTAGCCTCTACGGAAGAATAACTTAGTCTATTACCGTTTGAGCCCCTTATTACTATGAGTCGACCTCCAGAATCCACAGTTACAACTTCTATTTGACCATCTCCATCTATATCAACAATTAGGTGGTCAATATTGAATGCAAACTGCCCTTCAGAAAGGGTGAATGAATACGTCCATTTATTTGTAGGTGTGGATATAACACCTACACCTGTGGTTCTAGGAATAAACGCGGTTCTCTTCGGATCACCAGCTAATGTAGTCCAATATAAATTCTGAACTTGGGAAACAGCCACAGGCACTTTACTGGATGGTGTGGGGGACAAAAGCATAGAAACGACTATAATAATTATAACTATAGTAGGTATAATACCTAGAATTTTAAACTTTGCATGAGCAAGCCTATTTTTCAACATATCCCCCACTCAATATTAATGTGGTTAATATTCATATTTATAGACTCGTATAGGTTGAACTTTACAATACATATTTTTAGATAAATACCCGAATTTGATGGTTGACATGCTACGGACTCTAAAACAAGTGTTAGCCGATGACCATCATCTCCTTTATTAGACGGCCGTCTTCAAACCTAGTTGGTAGGAAGGGCTTCATCAATTCCGGGGTGACTCCATCTATTAGATGATCAGCCATTACTACACCTACATAGGGGGCCATCATAAAACCGTGGCCACTGAATCCAGTTGCTATGTATAGGCCTTCAGGCCATTTATCATCTCTACCTAGGATATGGCTATGGTCGGGGGACATGTTATAGTCTCCTGACCATATTCGTAGGAAGGAGAGATACTTTAGCGCTGGTATGAGATTTATCGCATGCCGAGCGAAAGTAGATAGATATTTCATGGTATTTGTAAACTCGTATTCGTCTTTTACATGAGGATAATCTACACTCCCCATTATTTCTCCCCTTGGAGTCTGACATATGTATAATCCCTGGGACTCTGGCCGCATATCTATAATCAAGGGTTCTATAAATGGTTTAGTCGGCTCTAAAACACCGAGCTCCTTCCTAACGGGAGTAAGAGGCACATCAACGCCCGCAGTCTTTAGGATAAGCTTGCTCCAAGCCCCCGCCGCAACGATAACATTCTCTGCCTCGATAAAGCCGTTTCTCGTCTCAACGCCCTTTACCTGATTCTCCTTTACAACAATTTTCTCCACAGGGTTATATTCGAACACCTCGCCTCCTCTTTTCTTCACCCCATAATAATATCCGAATGTCACGAAGTCATGATGTATTTTCCCATTCTGAGGACCTAATACCCCTTTTACCAAACCACTTATATTCAGGTAAGGATATCGACGTTTGACCTCTTTTTCATCCAAGAATAAGACGGGATACCCATATTTAGACCATACCCGTCTATTCATATCCTCATATGCTTTTAATGTAGGCTCATCAAATATAAGCCAGAGATAACCCCCTAAGTACAGAATAGGATTCCAGCCTAATTCCTTTCCAAGATTTACCATAAGTTTACGAGACTCGATTGCAAAACGAACATTTTCCTCTGACCAGAAATGAACCCGGATATGAGAACCATTTCTGGTACTAGCCCCGTATCCAATATACTTCTTCTCCAATACAGTGACTTTTAGACCCGGCTTCTTCTTAAGGAGATAATATGCTATAGATAGCCCTACAACCCCTCCTCCAACTATTACAATGTCCCTCTTCATAGCTCAACACCAGCTAGGCTATATAATTTATGTGGAATAACAGGGTATCGTGTCCTAAAACGCCCTATCTCCAACGGAGTCTTGCCAGATAAAGTAGATATAATGACGGCAGCGTTGAAAATACAGTCTCTACCTTGGCATGATCCAGTCCCAAGGCCACTGAAACGCTTCACAAGCTCCATCCTCCACATATCCATATCCCGAACCATATGAATTAGATCTGCCACAGTTACATCCATTGAAAAACATACAAACTGTTTGCTTGGATCCCCCTCATACCATGTTAAGGGATTTCTCCAGTCAAAATATGAATAGGTATCTCCTTGCCTGAAAGCCTTGTCCAGGTCTTCTAAAGCCTTATAAGTCTCTGGATGATTCTTCTCCAAGAACATCTTTCCTAAGTTTAAGGCATTATTATACTCTTTATCCAGCTTTTCACCTGCCTTATGAGCTGCCAAGTATCCAACGGCTCTAGAGAGATGATACTCTGCCTCCATCGGTAGAATTCCACCAGCAGATCCCGCGATCAAGACATTATCTATGCTTGTCTCACCATTCCAAGCATGGAGGGGGATAAAACCACCTATCCTTACATCAAAGGCAGAGCCTATCTTAAACTGTCCAGAGATCTCCATATCCGGAACCCTGTATGGAGACATTGCAACAAAGAAGGTATTTAGTCTACGGCGGCCTCCACCATCAAGTGATACCTCAAGTGATGAGACCCCATTTGCACCTCTCGCCACTATACTTCTTACACCAGTTATAACCTCAATATCCCTTTCCACAGCCTCCTCTACAAGATCACGTGACTCTTCATCTCTCCTCTTATCAAGTATCGTTACTTTAACTCCCCGTCTCATGAATCCCTCAGCGATGTATATCGAGTCATTGTTCAATCCTATTATGACCCCTCTCCTCCCAGGGAGGGTATTGTATATTTTTAATAGTCTTATGGCTGCCGAGAGATACATTATCCTAGGGAGATCGTTTTCATCGAAAACAGCGGGGATCTCCCTAGACCCTGTGGCGATAACTATTACTTTGGGTCTAAATAGAATCGTAGTATTATTCTTTGGGCTATAACCTACAAATGCGTCATCTAATATTCCCTGGAATACTGTCTCTCCAATTATCTTCACACCATTGCTTACAGCCTCTTTAACTAGGTTCTTCGCCAATTCCCCGGAGACTCCAATACCTTCTAAATTAAGCTCATCGATATATCTTAGTCTTCCTCCAATTGAGTAGGTAGCCTCAACAAGGACAGTCTTAGCCCCTGTTTTTGATGCGGCAACCGCAGCGGATAAACCGCCTAATCCCCCTCCAACAACCAATACATCCACGTCAACAGAAATGTTCTTAGGAGGAGGAGGGAAATGCTCCACTTTTAATGGAGGGGTATTATATGGAAGGGACTTTCTGATTGTCTTTAGAAGTAGATTCCATCCAAATCTGCTTCGGAAGAACCAGTTGTTATAGAAACCCACTTTAAACTGGTTTCTAAACATCCAAGTAAGCTTGTTCAATAATGTAACATTCATTTCACATGATAATCTCAGACCTTCACTGGTTCTTAAAAGGTAGGGGTTCTCCTCAAAACCATCTTCTAATCCAACTCGTTCAGCCCCCCACCAGTCAAGGGAATATAAGCCTCTTAATCGCCCATATTTATAGCTTCTGCTAAAGCCGTAGATACCACTTCTATATAGAGCCACTGCTATAGGTAGCTCCTTATATACGGTAAATGGAACTCCATTAACGTAGATCGTGACTAGGCTATCTACATCTTCATTTTGCACACTAGACACCAGTTGAGAATCATTAAAACACACTATTATTGTTTATAATATTCCATTTGAATTTACCTAAACTTTTTCTATATATCTTATATACCATTGGCATAATCAGTCATCTACCTTCCCATTTTGGCCTCCGCTTCTCCCTAAATGCAGACATCCCTTCCTTAAAGTCACGGGTCTGGCTTAGCCTTATCAACTCGGATATCCCTATGTTTAACGATGACATTGCTAGGAGCTTTATCGCATTTGACGCCTTCTTGACACCGATGATGCCTAAGGGAGCTGCTCTACGGAGCTTCTCGACCTCCTCCAACACTATCTGCCAGAAATTTCCATGTGGAGCAACTATATCGACCACACCTAGATCCTTAGCCTGCCGTGGACTTATCCTGTCACCGGTAAGGCAGTATGGTAGAATCCTTCTTCCCAAGAGTAGCAGGCCTAGGGTGGATGCCATCGGTGGCATCGCGCCGATCAAGACCTCTGGAACAGAGAATTCAGCCTTATCTGAAGAGACTACAATATCACCAAATAATAGGATCTCCATTCCACCGCCAAAGGCTAGGCCATTCACAGCCATGATAACAGGCTTCTTCACCTCTAGAAGCTTGGTAAGTAGAGGCGCAGCCTTGTTATGGAAGAAATCCTCTGCATCCGATATATCCTTCCATCCACCCATAACCTTGATGTCGTCTCCAGCACAGAATGCCCTGCCTTCCCCAGTGATTACAATAGCCCGTATGCCTGGGTCTTCATCCGCATACTCTAATGCTTGTCTCAAACCGATCCACATCTCTTCATTTAATGCATTCAACTTATCTGGTCTATTCATCTTAATCAAGGCATAATCATGGTGTTTATAGTAGTTTACTGGGCCGAACTTCTCTTCTCCATATATCCATTTATAGAATCCTCTTCCTCGTTTTTTACCTAGGTATCCCTTTTTCAACATCTTTTCTAATAGCGCATCCGGCTTATAATGTGGGTCACCATATTTGTCATGGAGGCTGCTTAGCTTCTCTATGACGATATCGATTCCCACCTCATCGGCATATTCCAATATCCCCATAGGCAGGTTCATTATACGCTTCATAGCCTTATCAATAGACTTATGGTCTGAAACCTCCTCTCTAATGAGGAAAGCCGCTTCATTTATACCTGTAGAGATAATCCGTGTGATATCTATGGAATACATGTCATCAGTAGGGGGATTACTGACTCTTGAATAGATTCCTGGACCCGGATATTTATAGAACCCCTCTCCAGATTTAAGCCCAAGTTTACCTGCTTTAATCATATCATCCATTATTTTCAGCTTGGGAATCTCGAATCCTCTTTTCACCATCTCATCCAACACGTTTCTAACTACATCTAGACCCACTAAATCCATAGTCTCGAACAGGCCCATGAAAAAGCCTAGACGATGGATAAATGCCTTGTCAATCAAATCATGAGGATATCCCTCTTCAACCATCCTAAGGGCTTCGCTAAATATCCTGATGTTTATACGGTTAACGATGAAACCCGGTACATCTTTCTTCACCAATATATACTCCTTTCCTATGGACTCTACTAGCTTCACAGTAGTATCCAGCGCATGCTTAGCCGTATACTGTGACAAAACGATTTCTACAGCAGGTATTAATATGGGAGGATTGGAGAAGTGTAAGCCAATGACCCTCCCAGGATTTTTGAGGCCCTCAGCCAGTTCACTTATTGGAATAGAGGAGGTATTACTAGCTAATATACATCCCTCATTAGAGTGTTTATCAAGTATCTTAAAAACCTCTTTTTTAATCTTGACGTTCTCTGTGACCGCCTCTATTATATAGTCGGATGATGAGGCCAAATACTTTAAGTCTGTAGTAGACTCGATATTCGCCAAGACCATATCTGCTAATCCCGGAACCCCTCGTTTACTACCTATTTTATCGAGGCTCCATCTAATTTTATCTAGAGCATTTTTCAGAACCTCTTCACTAACGTCAGATAAAATGACTTTGTATCCATATAGTGCGAATAACTCGGCGATTCCATGGCCCATCGTCCCGGCTCCAACTACCCCTATTTTAGAAATATTTGCCAATATCCCATCACCTTAGTATAATTATTGTTTTTCCATAAGATATTCTTTTAAAAATGACTAACTCCCAAGATAACAATGATATATCTATTTTTTAGTAAAGTAATAGATTAATATGTGAAGCTATGCCAGCATGCCATATATGTGGATATTCATCACATGAACTTAGTATATCCATAGGGGTATGTGTAAATTGCCTGAGAAGGGGGCCGGACTACGCCCTATCATATATTATTAAAAACCGTAGTAACTGGAGAAGTAGGATAGGCCTGCCTAGAGAGCCGCCTAAAGAAGGCACGGTAAAATGCATTTTCTGTATAAATGAGTGTATGATTCCAGAGGATGGGGTTGGATACTGCGGCGTCGTTAAAAACAAGGATGGTAAACTTACTTATGTCACCGGCTCATTTGAGAAGGCTGTTTTACACTGGTACTTAGATCCCCATCCTACTAACTGTGTAGCCGGCCCAGTATGCCCAGCGAATACCTCTGCAGGATATCCTAGGTATACATCTTCTAGGGGTATTGAGAGGGGATTCTATAATATGGCGGTGTTTTTCGGTGGGTGCAACTTAGACTGCATTTTTTGCCAGAATATCGAGCATAAACATATGATATCTAACTATGTCAAGGGCAG
>JALTNJ010000275.1 GCA_027000765.1 Nitrososphaeria archaeon
ACCAGCCTCCCTCAAGACAGCTATAGACATCAGGCCGATCGGCCCACATCCCAATACCAACGCGTATTTCCCAGCTGGGTCATCAACATCATCACTTGGGAAGACGGCGTTCACCGCGTTCCCAAGGGGCTCCAGTACAGCGGCTATATCCAGATCTAGATCCTTGTCATTCACCCATGCGTTGAAGGCCGGTATCACAATATATTCTGCAAACGCCCCATCCCTATCGACACCGACGATCTCCATATTCCTACATATATGCATCTTCCCAGTCCTACACTGGTAGCATGTGCCGTCGACTACATGCGTCTCTCCACTGACTAGGTCGCCGACATCAACGCCCTCAACATCCTCCCCCACCTCCTCAACGATACCCGTGAATTCATGGCCTATGACTAATGGGAGGTTCCTTATCCTAGACTCGGCCCAAGAGTTCCACTTCCATATATGCAGGTCTGTACCGCATATAGCCGCTCGGAGAACCTTGATTAGGACATCCTTCGGCCCAGGCCTAGGATCATCCACTTCACGGATACTTATTCCAGGAGATTTTTTGTCTTTGACGACCGCGTACATTCCAGGGACACCAATAATGAGATTACTGGGGAAAGGAAAAAATTGATAGTATAAATGAAAAAAATTTACTTTTTAGAAATATGGTTATAATTTTATTCAGGTAATAGCTCCTTCTCTACACTAACTATCTCACCTGGCTTGATGAGGGATACACCTGTATACTCGCCTAGTACCTCGATTAGAAGTATATAGTCTGGATCGTCAAGCTTTACACGTCTCTCTATAGAGGGGGCTATAGCATCGATGATATCCCTTGAATGGAGATCGGTATATCTCTTTTCAACGGTTATCCTATATGTAGCGTCCTCAGGAATCATCTTAGCGAGTTCGAGTGCAGCCTCCCTAATCTCCTCCAACCCTGTCTTGACAACCTTGTCCACCGGGATATACCTCTTTGTAAACCTGAAGTCCCAAGGCCTCTCCTGTATAAGCTCCCTAATCCTAGTGACGGCGATATGTGGATCCATCTTAACCCTACCTATTAGGACACCGCTTACCCCAGACTTCCTAAACCGGGCGTCCTCCTCACCCAGGAGATAGAATATAGACTCCAGCTCCCTGAGGGCGTTGAACTCCATAAACCTCCCGCATGTGACTATAATGTTAAACCTCTTCATCCAATATACACCCAGTCTCCCTACAGAATTCCCTCAATATATCTAATTCAATGGCGCCTATCCTCCTAATAACTATATGTTTATCACGTACCTCGACGACGGTCGAGGGGTTTTCCCTAGCCCGTCCACCATCTATATAGAGATCTACAGCGTCGCCGAAGTAATCCTTAGCCTCATCAATGGACTTGGCCGGTGGCTTGCCAGATATGTTTGCGGATGTCCCGATGAGGTATCCACCCGCCTCCTCAATCAGCTTCAGAAGCCTCCTATGCCCAGGCATCCTCATGCCGATGGTATCCATAAAGAAGTTCCCAGGTATCCCATATCTCGCTTTACCCACTATGGTGAGGCCACCGGGCCAGAATCTCTCCATAAGCATAACCATGGCATCACTAGCCTCGAGAAGCCTCAATGCATTGTCAATACTGCTTACGAGGATTGGATATGGGCTTCCACGCCTCCCCTTTAGATGAGTAACTCTATTTACAGTGTTTATGTTGAAGGGGTCTCCTCCTACTCCATACACCGTATCCGTAGGATATACTATGACTCCACCCCATCTAACTATCTTTATAGCCTTCTCGAGGCATGTATCTGAATCGAGTAAACATGTTTCACCGTGCATTCCAACCCTTAGAATAAACCCTGCGATTTATAAATCCATATTATAATATTGGTGATTAGGAGATAATGGCCTGTGGAAAACCTTTCCTCCTTCCAGTAGGTGATTTATATTGAGGGTTAAGCCTGAGATAATAATACTACTCCTTCTATTCTATGCATTCTTCGTGACTGGAGATGTGTTGACCACGTTCTGGCTAATAGAATATTATCCAGGTGGTATCTCTGGGGAGATGAATCCCGTTGCATACATGATATTCACTAAATATGGATATGCTGGTATGCTCGCCTCAAAAATAGTCTTCTTCATCGCGTCATCCACAGTATTTATACTCCTCTACATAAGGTATGGAGGGGCTAAGTGGATTAGGGAGGCTCTTGAGATAACTATACTGGGGTTAACCGGGTTATCCATACTCGTGATCATAAACAATCTCTTCAGCATAATAGCCACATACATACACCTGTATAACATGCCTCCTATATGGCTCCTCAAGA
>JALTNJ010000276.1 GCA_027000765.1 Nitrososphaeria archaeon
TAGTAGGAGGTAGAATATGAGTGTGCCCCATGTATGCCCCAGCTGGACCCTCTGCCTCATAAGCCATAGTAGGAGACTGATGAGGAGGGAGACTAGATATATGGGAAATAGGCCGGTTAAGTTGAAGGCCTCGGGAAAACGTTTATAGACCGTCTTAAGCTGATACAAGATCATGACCAGACCTGATATAAGCATTGTGAACATAATTCCATATGTCGAGAAAAACTCTACGAGGATGAAGTATAGGGGTATGGATATAGCTAGGTTGATTAAACCAGTTTCAAACAGTATCTTGGTCTGGCCAACCCCCTTGAAGAAGCTTGGTAAAGTAACTCTCCCAAGCCCTAGATAAAGGTAGTTGGCTAATAAGAGTGCTAGATAAGGGCTTGCATCCACATATTTCCAGCCGAATAAAGTGACAACCACCTCCTTCGAGAAGAACATGGTGAATATCACTAGAGGGACGATTGCAAGGACACTATATCGAATTGAATATCCAAGTAGCTTGACAGCTACTTCAGCATTCTTATCCAAATCTATCTTTGAAAAGGAGGGTAGTAGAGTGTTGTGGATCGGATCCATTAAAATTGCGAATGCAGTGAATATATAGAATGCAGCTGAGAAGTTTCCGATGTCTAAATCCGTTGTGAATATGGAGAGGATATAGTTTCTATATACCCACATGAAGTTGGATACCAATGAGGGGAAATAGGCTGGGAAACCTAGTGTAAGCATCTCCCGGAGGAGAGGCATCTCCATCCAAGATAGCTTCTTGGCTCCACTGGATCCTTCCCTATATATGCCTATACTGGTGTATAGCAGGGCTATTCCAAGGACCCCAGATATTATGAAGCTGAGGATATGGCCGACAACAGCCCCCATAATGCCGTATCCAAGGACTATTAAGGATGGGGCTATAATCAGCCTGAGGATAGACTGGATAGTGGATAGGATAGAGGCGTTTTTCATCATCCCCAAGCCATAGAAGCCGTTGTTGACAGTTGTGTAGATCACGAACCAGAATAGCCAGAGTGCTGTAATCCTTATATAAGGCTCGGCTTCAGGCCGGTTTATAACTATTACCGCGAACTCCCCGGCGAAGACATATAGGAGGAGGGAGAGGATGAGGGATACTATACATTGGAATGAGAAGCTTGTGAGGAGGACGCGTCTCATCATATCATAGTCCTTCTTCTCCTGGGAAATTGAGAGGTATCGGACGAGGGATATCGTTATCCCGAAGCCAGTGAATATAAATAGGAGTCTACCTGGTGTAAGCGCCAGGTTAAAGAGGCCATATGACTCTGGGCCTAATAGCCTACCGATCAATATCGAGGAGAGGCTTATAATTACTCTAGAGACGAAGGTACCGATTAAGAGTATCATGCCTCCCTTAGCCGTGGACTTAGCGAGATTTTTGAAGAGGTCGTTATTCATCCAATATATCCCTCATAAGTATTATTCTAGAGACACAGTGCTATACTTAATTATAGAATAAATTGTCTTACCACTATTTGAAATATAATCCTCCGCCTTAGAGAGTTATAGGGAAAGGAGTACTATCTCTGGGGGACAGTTAAATCTTATGGGTAGGAAGGTGGTGCCCACACCCCTTGATACAAACATATTGGTCTCGGAGACCTTGAATAAACCATAGTCATATCTAGTATACTCAGGTGGCAGGGGGAGCCATAGTGGGCCGATGAATGGAACCCTAACTTGACCCCCGTGTGTATGGCCGCTTAGGATAAGATCTACTTTCCCAGCGGCTCTCCCGATTATCTGGGGGGAATGTGCCAGTAGAATACGTGGACCTGAATCCACGTTTTCCAACGCCTTTGTAAGATTATCATTATATGTATATGGATCGTCTACACCGATTATCCAGAATCCATCGTGGTATATGGACTCGTTGCCGAGGACATAGATATTCTCAATATCACTAAGCTTATACTTTAGGTAGTCTGAGGTGACGCCGCTCCAGATATCATGGTTACCCACGACGACATACGTCTCACATAGCTCACCGAGTCTTTTAAAGAGGTATCGGGAATCCTCCAGGCCCTTTATCTCAGTAAGTATATCGCCTGTATGGAGGACTATATCGGGTTTAAGCGACTCAATAACTGAGATAAGGCTGTCGACGCTATAAGCGGAGGTATCTACATGTGTATCGGATATGTGGACAGCCTTAATCCCCAGCTTCATAGGTATCGAGATATTTGTTATAGTCAGGTTCCTAGGCTCTATAAAATAGGAGTAGGAGACGCCGCCCAACCCCCCACCTACTATAGCCGCT
>JALTNJ010000277.1 GCA_027000765.1 Nitrososphaeria archaeon
GTGAAAAAGGCGGGTGAATAAAACTGCCAGTCAAGTTTTGTCCAGTTTGTAAGTCGATCTTGAAAATTGATGTTAGAGGAGAAGAGGCGTACTATATTTGCTCTAGAGGACACTATGAGGAAAAGATAGATCATAATACTATCAGCAAGAGAATAGAGAGAGAAGAGAAGGTGACCGTAATTCCCAAAGAGGTTCGGACAGAGACAATTGCAAAAACAAAGTGTCCTAAATGTGATAACGATACAGCATATACATGGATTGTACAGACAAGATCAGGAGACGAAGGTCCTACAGTATTTTATAGATGCACTAAATGTAGCTATACTTGGCGAGTTTATACATAAACTCACTGGGACAAACAGGATCTTAATATATTCTTTTGAAATAATTTTCTATGGTCATATTAGGAGAGAATTAACTATAAAAGCCTGTAAATAGTAATAATTTATTTAATATTTGTAGCTATGTAATTTCCTAATCGGTGGGTGGTTGAGAGTGTTTAGAGCAGTTATGGATAAAGAGAAGATAAAAAGATGGATAAAATTTATAACCACAATCGAAAAACTAACCGATGAAGCATGTTTCTGGATCTCAGGAGAAGCGCTTCATTTTAGAGATATGGATGCAGCAAGAATAAGCATGATCGACTTTAAACTAGAGCCAGAATATTTTATTGAATATTCCTTTGAAGGTGAAGAGGAGATACCTATATGCATGCAGAGTAAGAAATTACTTGAGTTTTCGAAACTAATGAGAAACTCAGAAGAGATGGAGATAATTCTAGAGGAGGGCATGACTCATTTCGTATTATCTACAAAAGTTCCATATGAGAAATATTTTGCAATTCCAATTGCTGTAGATAGAGAGAGGAGTAAGCCTGGAACGCCAGAGTTAGAGTATACTGCTAAGATAAAGATGGTCTCTGCTTCACTCAAGGATGCATTAAATGAAGCGAAGACAATTAGTGATAGACTTACATTTATAGCGGAAGGAAATACAATTACCTTCTTAAGTAAGAACGATGAAGGTTTCCAAGTTAGACATAGACTTGTATATCCAGACAACTTAGAAGTTTTGGATATAAAGGTTGATGAAAAGAGCGTTGCTGTATATATGGTCAAGCCTCTTCTGGATGTGGTTAAAGAAATATCATCATTGTCTAGAATAGCTCAAATTAACTTTGGCAATTCGTTGCCACTTGACCTTAAATTTGAACTAGTAGAAGGAGAACACTATGAGTATTTCTTAGCACCACGTACGGAAGAGTGACGTGAATGTGTATATTAGTGAAGAGATAAGGTGGGCGGCAAAATATCCGTTTGACAGTAGGTCCAAGGAACTTCTGGAGCTTATAGCCTATGATGTAAGTGAATATACAGAGGACGATCTAAGATTTTTGCTGGATAAGGCCTATGAAAGAGCATCAAAAGCCCTAGATCATAAATACAGAATCATATGGGATAATGATTATCAGGAGGTAGTTACTTTTTATCTTGCATTACTAATTATCCGCGGAGTGGAGGAAGATTATATATACCGAGTGTTTTCTGATACAGAAGCGAGACGTGCTTATGATCTTTTGAGAGAAGAGGAAGACAAGAATATTCTTTCGATTGCAAATAATTTAGGATTTAAAGTTGAGGTGGAGAAGGATGGAAGGTTTAGGCTTAGTTATATTGAATTTATTAAAGTAAGTAGAGAATTATCTGCGATACACTGGAAGCTATATAACTTCAAAGTAGAAGCTGGAAGAGTGTATCTTAACAAAAGAAACTTGGCGAGACTATGCTCTCAAAGAATTAAAGAAGTTATATATGAAATGATTAAAAACATACCGTCAGTTCCAGAGTTTATATTAAGCTACTCTAATAGATTAAGGAAGGATAAGGAGAAGATGCTTAGAAAAATAGAGAGATATGATTTCTCGGATATGGGTGAGGAGCTCTTTCCCCCATGTATTAAGTGGCTTATGGATAGAATAGGCGGAGGATTATCTCATCCTGGTAGGTTTACTTTGGTCACGTTTCTACATAGGATCGGATATAATACTGAGGATATTATAAATGTTTTTAGAAGGGTACCGGACTTTAATGAAAGGTTAACCAGGTATCAAGTTGAACATATACTTGGGATGAAGGGTAGTCGAATAGAGTATTCCGTCCCTTCGTGTAAGAAGATAAAGTCGTATGGTTTTTGTTTTCCAGATGAAAATTGCAGGTATATTAGGCACCCTCTTCAGTATCTAATAAAATTAAAGAAACGTGAGAGGCATGATTAGAAAAAGAGACTTAGTGCTGATAGAGAATTATTTTAGAGAATATTATTTCAAGAATACTGATAGGATAATTAGTTCCATAAAAGATTTTGAAAGCAGAGAGTTTGCCTACATAGATTTTGACGGAGTTATGCGTAGACATATATCACTGAAAGAAGATGAATTCAAGAGTTGGCTTATGGAAAATGTCCCAAGAGATTTCTATCACTCAGCAGCTTATTATCTATTTCCATCTAAAAACATGGAGGCTAAATCATGGGAAGGAGCAGACTTGGTTTTTGATATAGATCTAGATCATATTAGAAACTATCAGACAAAAACAGTTGTAGTATGTATAGACAGGGATAAAATAAAGATTTTGGAAGAAGAAGGAGAGTGTAATGGTGATAAACGGGAAATTATGCTTCTAGAGGAGAAGGGTTTTGAGATAGCTAAAAGAGAATTACTAATGTTGATTGAGATATTGGTTCGTGACTTTGACATTAAGGAAGAAGATATAAACATATATTTTTCAGGTGGAAGAGGATACCATGTTCATGTCCTGAAAGAAGAATATCAAAAACTGGATTCCTATGCCAGAATGGAGATAAAGGACTATCTAACATACGATGGGATAGATATACGAAATATAAAAGATGTAGATGCACGGCCGTTCTCGTCATTCGCAAATGCTTTATTGAAATTGGATGATGATTTGAGGGAGGTGTTTACAGAGAAAGAGATAGAAATTATGAGGAAAAAGTTAGAGGAGAATAAAGAGAAACTCTTGATGTTTCTACGGAAAAACAAGGTCCTTGCAAGTAAATCAAATTTATTTATAACAAAATATCTAGGTGTTCAAATAGATGGTGTTGTTACAGTTGATGTAAGTAGGCTTATAAGAGTACCATATTCTTTACATGGAAAGACCGGGTTAGTTAAGAAAAAAATAAATTATGAAGAACTGGATCAATTTAATCCATTAAGTGATGCAGTCAGAGAAGATGAGAAGAAGGTTAGGCTAAAAATTCTTTATTGCCCGGAGATATATTGGTATGATGGAGAGTACGGGCCTTATAGAAAAGAAGAAGCGGTCGTACCCTTTAGCTTAGCTGTATATTTAGTTATGAGGGGATTGGGACATGGTATTCGAGAACATTGATGAGCTTATAGACGCTATTAAGAGAGTTATGATAGGAGAAGGAGAGGATGTTAATTTACAAGATGTAGAGGATTTTCTAGTAAATTTAATAGAAAGAAATAGGGAGCTAACCGAGAAAAATAAAGATCCATTTGTAAACGAATACTTAAGATATGAGAAGGAGGCTCTAGAAAAACTTCTTTTGACTTGGAGAAGATATGTAATGGCTCTTCTAATTAAGAAGGAAAATAAAGTGAGGCTATCCTCAGGGGAGAGAATCGAGAAGGTTCTTAAGGTAATGAATAGTTACTTACAAGTCGATGGAAAAACAGGCATATTAGGGATAGTAAAAAAAGAAATCCCACCATTTAGAGGGAGTGATGGAGTGGAATATGGGCCGTTTTCACCTGGGGACATAGTATTGATAAACAGACGAGATTACACTAGATTAGTCGAAAGAGGCTTAATAGATGAAGTTGTCTTCGATATATAGGATAAACTAGTCATTAAAATATATATCTATGTCTATCTCTAATTGAATAGTAAGACTAGTAAGGTGAGAAAAATGAGAGTGCCTTCAGAGATTAGAACATACTGCCCCAGATGCCGGGCACATACAGAGCATAAGGTATCGTTATACAAGAAGGGTAAAGATAGTAGACTAAGATGGGGTGTCATTAAACATGAAGAAGAGAAGAAAGGATACGGCGGTCAGAAGTGGCCAGAGCAGAAGAGAAAGGCTAAGACAACTAAGAAGGCTGTATTGAAGCTAACATGCAAAGAATGTGGATATACTATTATGAAACAGGGCATCAGAATAAGGAAAGTCGAAGTTATCAAATAGCTGGTTATCGGGGGGGTCATATATGAAGCAGGAATTTGAAGACTCAGTTGAAAAATATATTCCAAAGCCTAGAAGTAAATTTCTAAAGGTGAAATGCCCTAAGTGTGGTAATGTACAGATAGTTTTTTCACATGCCTCACGTATAGTGCAATGCCATGTTTGCGGCGAGGATTTAGCAGTACCCACAGGTGGAAAAGCGAAAATACTAGGAGAGGTGCAGGAAGTACTTGAGTGAAGAAGTCGAATTTCCTGAAAGAGGAGAGTTAGTAGTTGCTACTGTAAAAGAGATAAAGAGGTTTGGAGCGTATTTAGAGTTGGATGACTATGGTATAAAGGCGTATCTACCAATTTCTGAGGTATCCTCTAGATGGGTTAGGAATATCTCAGATGTAATAAGAGTAGGTGAAAAAATAGTTGTAAAGGTACTTAGGATCGATTATAGAACTAGGATGGTGGACGTATCCCTCAAAGAGGTTTCCCAGAGGGAGAGAGATAGAGTACTAAGGCAGTGGAAGAGGGATCAGAGAGGTATTCAGATAATTAGTGAAATGATTGATGAGTTAGGACTTGACGCTGAAGAAGTAGAAGAGAAACTTGTTCCACTAGTGGAAAAGCAGCCTACTATTTACGATGCACTCGAGCAAATTGTTATAGACCCATCATGGTTAGATAAACTTGGTTTTAAAGATAAGAAAAAAGAGATATTAGAGTTCCTTAGTAAAAGAGTTACTCCTAAAAAATATGTGTATGAAGCGAGGTTCAGGGCCTTCCATATAGGTAAGAACGGGGTAGATGTATTGAAAAAGAATCTGGAAGAGATAGAGAAAGCTGTGAAAAAAGCTTCATCTGATATTGAAGTGGAGATATTTAATGATGGAACTCCATTTTATAAAATACGTGTTAAAAGTTATAGGCCTGAAGTTATAAAACGAAAAGTGGTACCGCTTCTAAAAGATTTTGAAAGAAAACTTAGGAGTAAAATTAATATTGAGATAAGAGAGGAGCGGACTGAAATTGAGGTTTAAAATAAGAAGATGCCCTAAGTGTCAGGAATATACTTTAAAAGAAGAATGTCCTAAATGTGGAATTCCCACGTTGATTGGTCATCCTGCAAAATTTTCTCCAGATGATAAATATTTAGTATATAAGGTTAAGGCCCTGGTATCGAGAAAGAAAAGTTAAGTGGATTTGCTAGGAATCCACTAGTTTATATATTAGTACTTCACCATAACCGGGGTCTGATGTTTTGTAGACTAGAATAAGCTTCGACTGGCCGTCTGGTTTGGTAGGGTAGTTCGGACTATACTGGTAGATATCAGTTGGTTGGTTGTTTACATTCTGTTTCTGCACAAACTTGTAGGGAATCAGCTTTCCTAGGAAGGTGTTCCAGAAGGCGTCGGTATAGATTGACCCTTCTGTGTTTGTTCTATTTATATAGATATCTGGATCTTTGCCAGCGATCTTGGCCATCTGTATGAACTTTCCTTCCTCACCAAATCCGTAAAGCAGTGTGTATGTAGGGCCCTGCTGAGAAGAAACATCTATTGTTCCGAGATATATTACTATATATTCTGCTCCTAGTTGATGCATTATTTCAATGGCCCTGTCCTCATCTGACAGGAACATCTCCGCTAATAAACGGATTCTAGTCTGATTCAATGTACCGTTATCGGCTAATGTCTTTTTACCAGCTATAAAGCTAATCCAATAACCATAGTCCCACCATGCAGCGACGATAGACTCGTTAGGTATATTTGCCTTCATCCATTCAAGGGCTTCTATCCAGTCATATGAAATCTGTCCAAATGGATTCCCACCTGTTAAAATGGTAACTGGGTAGGTTGCACTCCTTACTCCTACACTATAGCTGTAGTATGTACCTACTAGAATTATTATTAGAGATACAACCAATATCTGTGTCTTTAGAGAAACGCTTGTATCACTATATTTTTTCTTGTAGCTTTTTTGAGGCTCAAATGATTTCTCGAACATCATACCTAAAAATGCTTTCATTCCATAGCCGCCTAATATCATAATGAAGGGAGCTGCTAGCACTATCAATCTAACGAAGTTCGAGGCGACATAGATGCTAGTGAGGCTAAATAATATGATAAAGATCTTCCTTGGATCCTTTTCACGCAAAAATAGGTAGAAACCATATAATGCAAATGGAATTAGTATAAAGAATCCTCTGTAAAAGTAGACGAAAGATGCCCCAGCTTGCTCTTGGACTGTTCGAACTACTGTTGGGATACCTTCATAATTAGGTAGTATTACAGCTAATAACTTGCCTTTTATATCTAGAGGTGCAACAGATAATAAAATCGCTCCTCCTAGTGAAATTAATAGCACGGCGCTGATAAGCTTCCATATAGACTTTGTATACGCTTTGAGATCAACATATTTATACAGAAAGATGAGGGCTATTGCTATATACTGAAGGATAGCGGAAGTACCAACTAGATATGTTAGTTTATTACGAGGAACGCTGGTTACGATGAAAGTGGCTATTAGATACATCGGTATATATGTTAACTCGTAATTTTTAGGTAATAATGAGAGAAGAACAAGGACGATTGTAAACAGGGCATACATTATATATAGATATATAAAAGCGCCCCATGTTGAGCCTAAGAGACCAGCAAATATACCTGAGAAGATGGAGAACAATATTTTTTCTCTTTTCTCCTCCGATTTCATGGATTTTATAAACATTAAAATAGAGATTAGAAGTAGAGGCATTCCAAATCCATCTGTATCATACCAACCTAAATTGCTTCTTGGTATGACTGCAGGAGAAAGTGAATAAAAGAAAGCAGCTATAAATCCTGTGAATTCGTCACCTACTTCTTTTCCTATTAAATAGACTACTAGAGTCCCGATTACGCCAAAGACTACAGGTAAGAATATCGCTACTTCCTCCAGGGTTACGCCAACACCTATTAACTTTAAGAAGAGATAAGTAATAGCCCCTATATATGGCACGCCTGGATAATACCTCAGCCCTAGGTCTACACCTTCAGGTTGCCATGTTAAAGGAATATGATGATTGAAAAACTCGAATATACCTACGAGACCCTTAGATTCAACCCCCTTAACAATTACCTTTGTAGCATAATACTGGAGATATGGATCGAACTCCGATATATAGGCTCCGAACCTTAGGGGAAGTAGACGCACATATAGTGCAATAACCAGTATCAGCCCTATAATAGAGTACTTTAGTGCTATGTCCAGAGAGATCGATAGATACATGTCTCTAAAGAACTCTAGTTTGTCAGTTAGACTTTTGGTTGACATGCTATATCCCCGAACCATCTGTAACTATGAAGTGTTTTAGACATTTATTATATTATCTCTATTTTAAGTTTTATTGGCCAACTAAAAGCTAAAATATTTGCATCGGGAGTAATTTAAAATTAATTTAAACTGGTGATCAGTGTGGAGACAAGCGAGACATATAGACAACTTATTCAAAAAATAATGGCAATAGAAAAAGAAATTCAGAGGTATTGGAAAAAAGAAAATATCATACAGAAGACACTAAATAGAGAAGGAAAAAAGTTCTATTTTCTAGATGGGCCACCATATGTTACTGGGAAGATACATATTGGAACAGCTTGGAATAAAGTGTTGAAAGACAGTATTCTAAGGTTTAAACGTATGAGTGGATATAGGGTATGGAGTATACCTGGGTACGATACGCATGGATTACCTATTGAGACAGCCGTAGAGAAAAAACTTGGGATAAAAAGCAAGAAGCAGATTCTTGATATGGGGATAGACAAGTTTAATGAAAAGTGTAAGAGGCTTGTTGAGGAAAACATAAAGATTCAAACTGAACAGTTTAAGAGGTTATGTATATGGATGGATTGGGAAAACTACTATGCAACATACAGAAATGAATACATATCCAGGGTATGGTATTCCATAAAGAAGGCTCATGAGAAGGGATTGTTGGGTGAAGAGTTAAGGGTGTTCCATTGGTGTCCAAGGTGTCAAACCGTCCTTTCTGAACACGAAGTTGCCATGGGATATAAAGATAAGGAGAGCCCATCCATCTTTGTTAAATTCCCATTAGTGGATAGAGAAGCATCTCTTCTGATCTGGACAACCACGCCCTGGACACTGCCTTCAAACACTGCGGTAATGGTGCATCCAGATGAAAATTATGTTTTAGTCGAGTTAGAAGATGGCGATAAAGTTGTTATTATGGAGAAGAGGCTAAATGAGGTTTTCAGTGAAAGGAAGTATAAGATATTAGATAGGTTCTTAGGAGCCGATATGGAGGGATGGAGATATAGAAACCCGTTGGAGAAGTTTGTAGATGCACAGCGAGAGTTGAAAGGCGGGCGATTCGTAGTATTATCATCTGAATATGTATCCGTTGAAGAAGGAAGTGGATTAGTACACGTAGCTCCTTCCCATGGAAAGGAAGACTTTGATATGTCGCAGCGGTATAACTTACCTATAATAACTATAGTTGATGATGCAGGAAAGTTTACTGAAAAAGCAGGAAAGTATAAAGGGCTCTACATCTTTGATGCAGATGAGATTATAATTAGTGATTTAGAAGAATTGGGCGCTCTGCTGGAGAGATCTTCAATAGAGCATAAATATCCTCATTGCTGGAGATGCCATACGCCGTTAATACTTAGGACTACTAGGCAGTGGGTCTTGTATCTTAGTAAACTTAGGGATAAGATGCTGGATGAAAATAAGAGTATAGTATGGGTGCCGAGATGGGCTGGTGAAGAAAGATTCGGAAAATGGTTAGAAACCGCTAGAGACTGGGTTATAAGTAGGCAGAGATACTGGGGAACACCTGCACCTATATGGAAGTGTAATAACTGTGGAGAGATCAGGGTCATTGGAAGCATTGAAGAGATAAGAGAAGAAGGTATAGAAATAGATGACCTACATAGGCCACATATAGATAAGGT
>JALTNJ010000278.1 GCA_027000765.1 Nitrososphaeria archaeon
ATGGAGCAGAATGTTATTGAGCCTCTGCTAGTGAAGGAGCAGCTGATCAAGGCAGCCACAGAAGTAGCATCAATGATACTGAGAATAGACGACGTAATCGCAGCCAGCAAGCTAAAGGAGGAGAAAGGCGGTAAGGGCGCTGGCGGCGAGAGCGGTCCAGAGGACTTCGGCGACTAAACCAAATAATTTTTTATAATGGATTTTTACAGCCTAAAAAACCTTTTTCTAAAATCCTAATTCCCCTATCTAATTAGGAAATACTAGTATCCTAGGGATCAACCTATGATTTTTGTAATAAAAATTTGTGTTAAGGAAGGGGTATTTAGTCGCTCTTCTTTGTCTTCTCAAGTATCTCTTTCCTTATCTCATCTCTAGTCTTGCCTTTTGTATCGATACCCAGTTCCTTAGCGAGCTTAATCAACTCGTCCTCCTCTTCTTCCTCAGCCTCTTCTTCCTGGGCCTTCTGGAACTCCTTTTTAGCCTGTCCAATGGACCTCGCTAGCTTTGGCAGCTGTGTCGGACCCCATATCAGGAGTACAACTACCAGTAGGACAATAAGTAATTCAGATGGTCCTAGGTTAAACAAAATTAGACTTGACACGGGTAGATTCAGCATAAGATTCCCCTCACAATAATTTCCTTAGTCAAATAATGTATATTAACTTAACCTATACATTTAAATCATTATCCAACTTACTGTTTAAATATTCCTCTAGCCATATGCTTGAACCCATATTTAAAGGCCCCTCTTCCTTTAGTAGCTCCAATAACCTTGGGTGGATAAAGGGTTTTCCATCTATAACTGGATATGCAAATGGAAGTACTAGTGTGGATTCTCTAGATAAGGGTATTTCCAGCCCTTCTATAATCTCCATCTCATCAAGCCTCTTTCCGCAGGCTATCATATAAGCTACTAATGCAGCGGAGTCTATGGGGAATATCTTGTCTCCAAGGTTATATGTCCTCACACCTTTATCCAAAAGCCTAGAGGTAATGAACTTAAATGTTCTCTTTCGAGGGGGATAGTCTCCTAATATGCCTCCAATAACCAATAGATCATCGTCCCTAACATGCCTCGGCTCCAGGGTCTCCTCCGCAACTGGGTCGAGGATGATAAGCTTATCCATATTGGGGTAATCCAATATACTGTTACTCCAGACTTTTCCCAAGGGTGATAATACCTTCCTCCATTTCTCACTTTTAATGTTTGAAAATATGATCTTATCCCTACCGAGAAACCTAGATATGTTTTCATACTCAAGGTATACCCATGTCCATAGACCATCTTCAAGATGTTCTATTACTATCTTCAAGGTTGGGGCTACACCTTTTTTACACACGTAAGTATTAATTTGATATAGATAATTTTATATTTAATAGCCGACGTTATTTATCAATATAGGTTTTGATACGTGGTAAATATTTTAGGTGATGGTCTTGTCAGAGTTAAAGACTTGGCCGACCCAGTATGGGCCGATCGTCCAGAGGAAGATATATGCCAACTTATTCTCTGAAGTGATTAGAGCTGGTAAATGTGTATTATGCGCTGCATGCATCGCTGTATGCCCCGTTAATGCAATGGCTATAATGGCTGAGACTCCGAGGCTATCAGGTATATGTATTAAATGTGGCTATTGCTACTATGCATGCCCCTCAACCACAGACGAGTCATTCTCTGGATTTGAGGAGGAGAGGGATAGGATTGAGGAAAAAATATTTGGGTTGAAGAGGGAGGAGGTATTCGGGGTATATAGAAAAATATTTGTTGTAAATCCAGTTGATGATCCCGAGGCTAATCCAGATGAGGCTGTAATCAGGATGCTCATGGCCTTTGGATTAGAGAGGAGGTATTTCGATGTAGTAGGGTTCGCTGGGTATGGTGAGCCCGTGACGAAATATATGTTGTTGACGCCTCTCGGTAAGTGGGAGGCATCTGCTGTAATTGCGTCTTCTCCAGAGGAGCTAAAGAATATCCGTCTAAAGACACTTACCCCTGGTATGACATACAACTCTGTTAGAGGGGCACTGGAGGAGCTTGTCAGTGGCTTCTTCTATGGCGTCGACCCAGTTAGAGTAGCTTTATTCGGGCCTCCTCAGCATATTAGAAGCGTTTGGAGAATGCGATTCTCATGGTCTGAA
The DNA here is from genome assembly GCA_027000765.1 of Nitrososphaeria archaeon. Taxonomy (GTDB): domain Archaea; phylum Thermoproteota; class Nitrososphaeria; order Geothermarchaeales; family JDFR-13; genus Geothermarchaeum. The sequence continues at coordinate 2,140 of JALTNJ010000278.1, forward strand.
CACCGTAAACTCAGTAGAACTATCGTGTTTACAGCCTCATACTTCCATAGACCACTATATTCCTATACTGAATTGAGGAAGATATTTGCCGCTGAAGGCCTGAATATCGATGCTTTAGAGGACTGGAAGTTTGAGGATGATGGTGTCTCCTTTAAATTCGGTGAGGAGTGGAAGAAACTCTCTTATGAGAAGCTGGAGCCTGCTATATATAAAGGCTTTACAGTAATTAAGGACCCGACAGGTGAATATGCCGATATAAGCGTTGGTAAAGTCAAGGGTCTAGAGGGTATTGTGATTATAGCTAGGAGTGAGGAGGGTGTAAAGCTGGTTGAAGAAGCCTTGGAAGCTGGGGTTTTAGAGGCCAAGGAGTTTAATCTAGATGATGTGTTGAATGGTTTAAGGTCTTTATATGGGTGAGAGGGTATGTTTGACGCTCAGCTGCTTCCACATGAAGTTTTCTGGCTATATGTAATCATATTTGTGATATCGGTGATGGGTACTATTGAAATAGGATATCTGCTTTCTAATAAGGCTCCTTCCAAGGTTAAGAAAGATACCTTTGAATGTGGCCAGGAGGAGGATGTACATCCACATGAGATATTCATATTAGGCGCTGACAGATACTTTGCATATGCCGTGGCTTTCTTCATCCTCGATGCATTTACATGGATACTTATAGCTGGTACAAAGGCTCTGGACATCTATATAGCGGCTGGCCTCTTTATGGCGACTTATCTCGTTGCTTTGATGGCGGCTCTATCATATTATGTTATTAAGGTTAGGGAGGCGTTGGGATAATGTCTAGTCAGGAGAGTATGGAGAAGAAGGAGGTTAAGAAGGGGCTTTTGGAGAAGTTCCCCACTCCGATCAAGAAACTGTTTAACTGGGGTAGATCCTATAGTATATGGCCGATACACTTTGTAACTGGATGCTGTAGCCCGGAGTTCATGCAGTTGTTTGGACCTAGGTATGACCTTGAGAGATGGGGAGTCCTACCCATGATGTCGACTAGACAGTCTGATACAATAATATTTGTTGGTAATGTTAGTAGGAAGATGATGAAGAGGGCGCTTCGTTTATATGAGCAGATGCCTGAGCCTAAGAACGTTGTGGTAATAGGTGCATGTGCAACTTCAAAGGGGCCTTTCCCGGAGAGCTATAGCCTAGTGAGGGTTAAGGACTATATGAAGGTAGATGTCTATGTAGCTGGGTGTCCACCGAAGCCTGAGGCACAGGCATATGGCATTCTAAAGCTTAGGAAGAGGATTCTGGAGGGTGAGGAGGGTTGAATATTCAGGAGGCCATTGAAAAACTAAAGAATAAATTTGGGGAGAAGATTCTGGAGGCATCCTCCCCCAGGGATAATCGACTTTATGTTAAGGTATCTAACGATGTCCTTGTTGAAGCCGCTAAGTATCTTAGGAAGGAACTGGGTTTTGATATGGCTATAAGCGCTGGAGGTACTGATTATCCCAAGAAGAATGTTATTGAACTATTCTGGATCATATGGTCCTCAAACGATAATGTTACTCTCATTCTAAAGACTGATGTAGATAGGGAGAACCCGAAGATACCTACACTTAGGGATATATGGCTTGGTGTACAGAAGTTTGAGAGGGAGACGTGGGAGCTTCTAGGCGTTGAGTATGAAGGGCACCCGAATCTAAAGCCTCTCCTACTCCCTGAGGACTGGAACGAGGGATATCCGCTTAGGAAGGACTTTAAATTAGAGCCTTATAGAGCTCCATGGGGTGACGGATAGATATGAGTGATATGATGGTGTATAGGGGTAATCCGTTTAACGAGATTGAGGAGCTTGGAGACGGGATGTTCAGGCTTCATATGGGGCCTCAGCATCCCATTAGTGGCCAGGGTAGATTCATTATATTAACTGATGGTGAACGGGTATTTGATATTGAGGTTGACATTGGATATAGTCATAGAGGCACTGAAAAGCTTTTGGAGCACAGGACTTTCATACAGGGTATCGTACCTGTTGAGAGAATGGTTATGATCGATACCGCAAACATATTAATGGGCTATGTCGGGGCTGTGGAGAGGATACTGGGTGTAGAGCCTCCTCCTAGAGCCAACTATATCAGGACCATTGTTATGGAGATGAATAGGATTATAAGCCATTTATATGCCCTTGGATTATTATCTGAGTCGGCTGCCTGGAACCCAGCTGTATTCCTATGGACTACAGCCGATCGTGAGCCTTTCTTAGATCTATTGGAGATGCTTACTGGAGCAAGGTGGAGCTATAGCTTCTTCGTCCCAGGCGGTGTTAGAGCAGATATCCCCCGTGGCTTCAAGGAGAGGCTGCTTGTTACACTCGACTGGTTTGAAAAGAGGATTGACGTGATTGAAGAGGCATGGATATATAACGAGTTATTTAGGATGCGTACAGAGGGCATGGGTGTAGTAAGTAGGCAGGAGGCTATTGAATGGGGTGTAGCAGGCCCCAATTTAAGGGCCTCCGGCGTGGCATATGATACTAGGAAGAATGAGCCCTATGCAGCTTATGGAGAGCTCGATTTCAAGATGGTTACACATACGGCTGGAGATGCATATGCACGTGGATGGGCTAGAGTCGAGGAGATGCGGGTTAGTGTAGACATCATTAGACAGGCGATTGAGAATATGCCCGACGGCCCGGTCAGGGTGAGGGTGCCGCAGAGGGCTAAGCCGGGTGAGGCATTATTTAGGGTCGAGACATCTAGGGGAGAGATGAATGTATATATAGTATCTGATGGTAAGGATAAGCCATATAGGGTGAAGATAAGTCCAGCGAGCTTCAGAAACTTCTTCGCGATAGAGATGATTCCAAAGACCCAGACAGTCTTACTGGCTGACGCCCCAGTATTGATATATAGTTTCGACCCCTGGTTTTTGGATGCTGATAGGTGAGGAGAATGGTGGATATAGTTGGGTTTGTAGAGGCAAATCTCCCGATATTCATAAAGATACTCTTGTTCCCAGGGCTCTTATTCATATTCGGCTTCGTAATATTCGCCGTATGGTATCAGAGGAAGTATCTGGCTAGGATAATGCTTAGAATGGGGCCTGTCCACTGTGGTAAGAGGCTTGGATGGCTCCAGCTGGTCGCTGACGCCATGAAGCTCTTGACTAAGGAGCTTATCATACCTAGGGCCGCTAATAAGATCGTCTTCATAGTGGTCACATTCCTACTCCCGGTTATCCCCGCGGCCATGATAGCCGTTATCCCGTTTGCACCTGGATATGTCATATATCCCGCTAGTGGATACAGCCTGCTACTCTTCTTCGCGATATCGACGTTATTCCCTGTAGTAGGTATCTTACGTGGATGGGCTGCAAATAATAAGTTTACTATAATCGGCGCCTTTAGGATGATATACCTTGATATCGCTGGTGAAATACCGGTGTTCCTAGCCAGTATCGGGGTTATGATTTGGGCTGGGACATACGATCTACAGAAGATTGTGGAGCTTCAGAAGGGGATGTGGTTTGTATTCCCGCAGATACTCGGCTTCATAGTATTCTTCATAGGGTTCCTTGGTATGATAGAGAAGATTCCCTTTGACATACCCACCGCTGAATCCGAGTTGGTATATGGGCCTAACACCGAGTATTCAGGAGCTATGTTCCTTAACATGATGTTATCTGACTATGCAAATGTACTTGCATGGACCCTCCTAATGATAACACTATATTTTGGAGGCTATAATGGTCCAACGATATTCCCCAATCCTATTGTAAACGGAGCCTTCTGGATTATTGTAAAGCTTCTAATAGCCATATCCATACTCTTCACGATCATGATTACATATGCTAGGCTGAGGATTGACCAGGCTATTAGAATGGGATGGAGCTATCTACTGCCTCTATCTCTACTTAATATACTCCTGACTATAATCCTCAAGTTCTTCTTGTTTGGAGGTGTTGTATGATGGGTGAGAGGCCAAATTTCATTGTAAGGGTATTCCGACCCTTCTATCATGTAGCTAGACACCTGTTTTACCCCCCTGTTACACATAAATATCCATTTGAGAGGATAAAAGGCTTTCCAAGGACACGTGGATACATTACATTAAATATAGATACATGCATTGGATGTGGAGCATGTGGATACGTCTGTCCAGATCAGGCTATAAAGTTCTTCCCAGTTGAGGGTAGGCCGTTTACATATCCAGCCTTCGACTTCGGCAAATGCAGTTTCTGTGGATTATGTGTAGAGACTTGTCCAACTGACTCCCTACACTTTACAGATATTGTTGAATTGGCTGGTGAGGAGTATAAGGAGCTTGTATACATGCCGGATGAGCTTAAGGAGAAGGATATTAAGGAGCTTCTACCGGAGATGGAGTATGAGCTTAAGACCACGATAACCAAGGATGGGCCTAAGTATCTCCGTAGGAAGGTGAGGTGAAAAAGGTATGCTTATAGACCCAATTTCATCGATAATGATACTCTCCCTGTTGATAATTGTACTTGCAGTGTTGGCTTCTGAACTAAAGAACCTGGCGCATGCAATTGTAAGCCTCTTCGCCCTTACAGTCGTGGCTGGAATAATATTCTTCGCGGTACATGCTCCATATGTCGGTCTAGTCCAGCTAGCCGTTTTCTCAGGAGCGATCATAGTCCTATTCATATTTGTATTTATTATGACACGGGGAGGTGTTTCAGAAGAATGAGTAAATACGTATCTATAATAGCATATTTATCAGTTGCACTGGCAGGAATTCTACTGATATTACTTGTCTTAAATATAAACCCTGATTTCCTTAGGATGTCCCTTGGCCCCCTCGCTAATAAAGACGCGGTTATTGATTATGAGACAATACTAATCTGGCGTGAGAGATCGATAGACACCGTGTTCCAGACGATCGCTATGGCCGGTGCTCTACTTGGTGTATTAGCTTTATTGCTTAAGGGTGGTGAGGAGAATGGTTGAGGTATCTGCATTGAACCCGGGATTGATCCTGGTGTTTACAGCGGTAATATTAATAGTCATTGGGTTATACACTATAGTCACTAAGAAAAACTTGATTAGGGTAATCATCGGTCTAGAGATAATGGCGACCGGCGTCAACATTAACTTTATAGCCCTGTCTCTATTGAAGCATCCAGTCTTAATAGATCCGACTTCCCATGTACTGACGATTATATCAATTGTCTTAGACGGAGCGCTTGTAGGCGTAGCACTCGGCCTAACCCTGATTGTATATCGGAAGTTCAAGACACTTAATACTGATAAAATTAGGAAGTTGAGGTGGTGAGTAGGATGTTACCATATGCACCTTGGGTTGTATGGATGCTTCCAATTATAATGGCGTTTACACACTTTATATGGGAGCGTATCAGCACCAAGCTTAGGGATGCGATGGCTGTCTTAACTGGATTTACATCAGCTGTATTCGCCGCGTCTATGATACCGGATGTTATAAATGGCTATGTAATTATTGACGGCGTCAAGTATCCTCTACCATATGACTGGAAACTGGTTACTTGGATACCGGTTCCAGGGCTTGAGATCCAGATGGGTGTATTGATCGACCCGCTTAGTGTCCTTATGGCTAATATAGTTGCTTGGATCAGCAGCTTCATATTCCTATATTCAGTCGAGTATCTCAAGGGAGATAGGGGGATAACTAGGTATTGGATGCTTGTAAACTTCTTCATAGGCGCTATGGAGCTACTGGTATTGTCAGACAACCTACTAGCCATGTTCTTCGGATGGGAAGGCGTTGGTCTAGCCAGCTATGCATTAATTGGATACTGGTATGAGGATAAGAAGAAGTATTGGATAGGCCCATATCCACCTTCCCACTGTGGTATGAAGGCGTTTATAACCACTAGGATAGGTGACGTAGGTCTTTTGGCGGCCATGCTCATAATATTCATGTATTCTGGGACATTCAACTTCATGGAGCTAGCTACCCATGATTCATGGATAATTAGCCTGGCTAGAGACGGGATACTAACCCTCGTTCTACTACTGATATTCCTAGGGCCAATAGGTAAATCAGCGCAGTTCCCGCTTCACGTATGGCTGCCTGAGGCTATGGCAGGCCCCACGACTGTAAGCGCATTGATACACGCTGCTACGATGGTTAAGGCCGGTGTATACTTCGTAGCCAGATTCACCTTAGTATTATTCTTGGTGTATCATCATGCAGGGGAGATCATATGGCCTTCGCTAAGCACATTCTTCTATACCGTTGCATGGATAGGGGCATTTACAGCATTCTTAGCGGCTAGCATGGGCCTCGTCTCAGACCAGATTAAGAAGGTCTTGGCATACTCTACTGTAAGCCAATTGGGGTATATGTTTGCGATATTAGGTGTTGCCGGCCTATTAATGCACCATGCAGAGGCCTTTATAGACAGCTTCCTATCCGGTATCTACCACCTGTTTAGCCACGCCATCTTCAAGGCTCTACTCTTCCTAAGCGCTGGAGCCGTAGGCCATGCCGTGGAGAGTTATATGCTTAAGGACATGGGTGGCTTGAGGAAATATATGCCTAAGACCTTCATGGTCATGATGATCGGTGCCCTCGCATTATCAGGTGTACCGCCGTTCAACGGGTTCTGGAGTAAAGACGCTATTCTCCACGCCCTATATGCTGAGAAGATGACGGCGCTCTTCATCGTCCTAGCCATAACAGCGGTAATGACTGTATTCTACACGTTCAGGATGATGGGTATGGCGTTCTATGGCGAAGAGAGTAGCCACGTCAAACACCTGATTGACGAGGGTCATAAACCCCACGATCCAGGCATATTTATGAGCATATCCCTATGGGTGCTTGCAATAGGAGCTGTTGTCTCAGGATTCTTCCTACCAGGTATATCAAAGTTCTTCATACCCTCATTCGAGTGGCTCGGCATCGAGGCTGGACACTATGCAGAGCTACCGCTGTTCAACTACATGACATTCTACGTAACGACATTAACGTCTCCAATGCTACTCGTCTCTGTAGTAATTATCCTAGCGGGTGTAGTGCCTGCATGGGGTTTCTATATGACTGGCAAATGG
>JALTNJ010000279.1 GCA_027000765.1 Nitrososphaeria archaeon
TCATACGTGGAGATAAGTGGGTATATAAGGAGTTGGACTCCAGCTACTACATCATATCCCGCGTGGGTAGACGTATCTCATCTAGGTATAGGGGCCTTGTAACCATAGTAGTGAATAGAGGATTCTCTCCCGAGTATGATCAGGTGTATATAAGGTCCAATGCCTATGCCATGGATATGTATAGGTTGATAAACTATGCATTGTCACGGGGGTATGTGGCGGGTGGAAAGGATACTGTTATGGGGGCTATAATCCCGAAGAATGAGGCGGATGAATTTATATCCATTGCAAAAACCTTTATCGAAAATGGTGTTCTCCCCCCTGGAGATATGTAGTTTTTTGGGTGTGAGTCCTAAAATATTATTTTTGGTGTATACATATGGGTCTTAGAAAGATAGACTTGTCTCAGGCCCCCAGCCTCCTATATCCATTTATACCTGTTGTAGTCACCGCTGAATACGATGGTAGGGCCACGGGTATGTTGGCTGCATGGTGGACACAGCTCTCGCATAAACCGCTTCTCCTCGGCGTTGCAGTGGCGCCTGAACGCTACACGTATAAAGTGCTTCTAGAGGCGGATGGCTTTGCATTTAACTTCCTAGACTTCAGCCTAGTGGATAAGACACCTTATCTAGGGGATGTGTCGGAGAGGTTCTATAGGGATAAGATTAGGAGGGGTGGCTTCACGATCAAGAAGGGCGATGCCCTAGGCGTACCATACATAGCTGAGTCGGCCGCTGCCCTGGAGATGAAGAAGGTCGACCGCTTCGTTACAGGGGATCATGACTGGTTCGTTGGGGAAGTGGTCTCTGCATATGCAAATGAGGCTTTTGTAAACGGTAGGTGGGACTATAAAAAATATAGGCCGTTGATGTACCTTGGTAGGACGAAGAGGCCTGAGAGGGTATATAGATACTATGCGACTACTGATGAGCTGGAGATAAAGCCTGTTGAATATGCATCCGGCGAGTTCAGGGAGTCGGCGGTGAAGAGGCATAGGGTCTTGGACGAGTTTAGGATGTTGGCTAGGAGCCTTGGCGAGACTACTTTGGATGAGGCTTTGAAGGCTTTTAAAGAGTTAGCAAGCAGGTTCTCACTTGAGGAAGACGATGCACGTATATATGTTGAGGAGCTCATTAGATCAGGTGACCTGAGGATTAGGAGGCCCTAGGGGCTGTACCTAGCATCTTATTCATCATATGATGTGGATATGCGAACGAAGTAAATATGACTTATATATCTTTTATAATTTTTATTATTGATTGGTAATAATATTCTTTTACGTCTTAGGTTATGTTGTAGATGGTTTGTGGATATGAAAGTATATTCCATCGGTATAGATGGCTTGGATGAGCATATTCTATTAGGCTATCTCTCCCATAGGAGTAATGGGGGATTTAAAGAGCTTTATGACTCCTCTCTACGGTATCGCCTTAAATCCACGATACCCCCCATGTCCCCGCCTGCCTGGTCCTCTATAATAACTGGGTTGAAGAACTCGAGGCATGGGATATACGACTTCTACCTATATGATAAGCTGAGTAGAAGGCTGAGGCTCTCAAGTGGAGATGATCTGCCGTTCACAATATTTGATATTATGAACTCATCTGGTAGGAGGCAGCTCCTGATAAACATACCCTTCCTATATCCCCCTAAGAAGGTTAATGGCATACTCGTCTCCGGCATGCCCGCCTCATACTCCTCCTCGATATACACTTATCCGGAGAAGCTGGGTGAGGCTCTTAGGAGGAGAGGACTATACGTAGGTGAACCTCCATGGTCATCTAAGAAGACTTGGCTGGAGAAGAGTATTAGGGATAGGAGCCTACTCTTCCATAGGCTGTCTGAGGTCTATACATATGACTTCTCAATGGTGGTTTTTAGAGAAACGGATGTGGCCCAGCATTATTTCTGGCATGACCGTCCATATATCCATAGTGTATATGAGTTGATTGATAAGAGCTTCATAAAACCCCTCATGGATAAGATAAGGGATCATAGGGAGGATGCTGTGGTGATGATATATGGTGACCACGGCTTCACATCAGGGCGGGGAACGTTGAATATAATGAACTATCTCTATAGGAAGAACCTATATACCTTTAGGGAGTCTATAAAGAATATCCTTAAGAGTAAGTTGATGGAGATTGTTGAGAGGACGTATCTTAGCCGTGTAACCCCTTATCTAAGCGGGTATCTCCAGGGTTATTACCTCAGGGGCTTCATGAAATACCTGGGTACAGGGGATATGGGTTATGGACCGCTTATGGGATGTGGAAGCGTGA
>JALTNJ010000280.1 GCA_027000765.1 Nitrososphaeria archaeon
AAGAACTGTAGCGTCGCTTCTTGTAAAGAACCTTTTGGAATAGCGAATCTAAGCTTAGCCAAGTAAAACACCTCCAGAACTTGTCTTATAGGGAAGGCGAAGAACGCTAGGGAAGAAGGTCTCTATATATAGGGACTCTATTCTAGAGCCTATGAACACAAACACCTTTTATTATCTTAATCACCCGCCTCCCAATAGATATAAAGTTATAAAATAGTGGAGTACTCACTTATAAAAATTTAGGCTTTATTACTAACGATGAGGATGTATCTTTACCAAGTTGATGAATTATGATGAAGGTGGATGTAGAAAAGCTGGATTTTAAAAAAGGAGGGGGACTAATACCTATAGTTGTACAGCATTGGAAAACTCGGGATGTATTAATGCTGGCATATGCCAATAAAGAAGCTATTTTAAAAACCCTAGAAACTGGATATGCACATTTCTGGAGCAGATCTAGAAACAGGCTTTGGATGAAAGGAGAGACCTCTGGCAACTATTTAAGGATAAAGAAGATTCTAGTAGACTGTGATGAAGACGCTATACTGTATTTAGTTGAGCCTATGGGGCCAGTCTGCCATACAGGAAACTACTCTTGTTTCTATAGAGAACTTAAGTCCTAGGAAAACATCTAACCTTCTACAATAAGGAAACCCAGGTTAAAGGGGGATATTATGTTTAAATCTATAAAATAATTTAGGGTGATTAAACGACGGCTACTTGGTCGGTATGTACAAGCTTGATCTTGTTGCACCGACACCGGGCATACCGTGCTTAACTATTTTTGTCGTGGGTGCAAACTCTCCTAACCTATGACCGATCATTTCTGGTCGTATATCCACAGGCAGATATTCTTTTCCATTATATACGTGGATTGTTAGGCCGACCATTATTGGTAGTATTACCATCTCCCTTACGTGGGTTCTAATAGGTTTTTTATATTTACCTTGTATTGCTAACTGGATTTTCTTGAGAAGCGCCTTTCCCTCTGGACCATAGTTTTGTCTAAGGAGATATCTTCTTTCCTTTGTGGGAACTAGCTTTGCAAATTCCTCTATACTCATATTACGCAGTTCCTCAAGTGTATATCCACGGTATGTGAATTTTCTCCTCGACATTTCCAACACCCATATCTACATTAACATATTTAAATTGTTTTTCACTAACGTTTCCTTCTACCAGTTCTCCTTGCACCAAAGCTCCCTACTTTACGTCCAGGCGGTGCATTCCTAGCTACTGTCTTAGGCTTTCCAGTATGCTGATGAGCGCCTCCACCGAATGGATGATCCACTGGGTTCATAGCTACTCCCCTAACACGTGGCCATCTCTTAGGGGCCTTAGCCTTGTAGTAATGATATTTAGCGCCTGCTTTTAGGAAAGGCTTATCTACACGGCCTCCTGAAGATACGTTTCCTATAACGGCTCTTGAATCTGGATGTAAGACTATGCTTTTACCAGATGGAAGAAGCACCTCGATCCCGTTTCCAGAGGGGCCGATTATCTGGGCATATGCACCTGAGGAACGGGCGAATTTACCCCCATCACCAGGCCTCCGCTCTACATGGGATATAATTGTACCTGGCGGAATATCCTTAAGTTTACGGATATCCCCAACTCTGGGAGAGCCCTTACTATATATTTTTATCTCCTGGCCTACATACATACCCTCAATTGCATTTAGATAAAACTCTAGCCCTTCTGATGTAACTAATTTTGCAATTGGAGTCCCCCTTCCAGGATTATGCATGATATCTACTACAGTTGCCGTTGTAGGCCCATCAAACTCAGGGATATATGCAGGGGCAACGCTTTTACCAGCTGATCTAAATAGTGGGGACCTCCCCTTTCTCTGAGCTAGTATTCTTTTACCCATCTCATATACACCTCATCACAATATACCTAATGCAGTCGCGACCTTAAGCGCGTCGTCGGCATTATAAAATGTTATGATAGCCTTCTTCTCACCCTTAGGCGTTATCAAGACATTTACCTTCTTAACATCTACACCGAACTGCTCCCTAATAATCTTTTTCAACAATGGTTTATTCGCTTTTTTATCCACGATCAACACAACCTTATTCTCCCTCTCAACCATCAAAACAGTCTTCTCTGTAATCAGTGGATACTTCACATATTTGTAGAAGAGATTTGGCGCCGCCATCCTACATCACCACATAGCGTTTCAATACATTCTCAAGACGTTTAGTAACCCGGTCTATAGCGCTCTCAGTCCATAAAGTAAGCCTACCTGGAACACC
>JALTNJ010000281.1 GCA_027000765.1 Nitrososphaeria archaeon
TGTAAATACCCATCCATTTACATATGGACCCTATGTCTTTATACACAATGGTGAGTTGAAGCGAGACCCAATTATATCGATGGTTCCAGAGGAGTTCAAGAGCCATATATATGGGACAACAGATTCGGAGGCTTACTTCATTTATCTGATTAGTAGGATCTCGGAGAAGGGAGATATTTTGGAGGCTCTTACCGATAGTCTTCCCAGGCTAATTGAGATTGGGGATGGATTAACGATATCAGACATCGGGCCATCGCTGAACTTTGTACTTAGTGAGGGCGATAAGGTGTATGCATTTAAATGGCGTCTGAAGGATGACGAGACACATTACAGCCTATATTATAGGAGGCTAGGGGATGACGGGTTCCTAGTTTCTTCAGAGCCTCTCGACTCTAGTAAGGATTGGGTTTCTTTTGATAATGGAGAGCTTATAGTAGTTGATAAGGAGTTAAATGAGGAACATATAATTATAAAAACTTAGTTTCCAACATTCTTCTTCCTCCCTATATATCCCCCGACTGCTCCACCGATTGCTGTAAAGATAATTATATTTAGGCTTGTTAAAGTCGCTCCCCAGCCTATGAATATACTGAGTAATATCCCTAGGGGACCTAAGAAGGCTAGTCCTAGTAAGATTATTCCACCAACTATGATAAGTATGGATACCAGTCCTCCGACTAAGCCTATAACCAATCCTTTTGCCATGCCTTCTCCCACCAAGTACCCTGGGATGAAGCCGGATAAGAAGGGCCCTAGAATAGGTATCCACCAGAACATTATCGTTAATACGAATACTAGGGCCATTCCCAATATCATCTTCTCCACCCACTGATTCTTCCTTTACACTATCCAACTTACCATTATTATGTCAGGTTTAATACTTTAAGAGTAGAAGAATATAAATATATACTGGTTTTAAAGGCATTTTAATCAATTTTTGATAGTATATGCCTTAGAATCTTTATACCACGCTTCTCCTCCAACTCAACTATTAACGATTTTATCTTTGATATACTGCCTCTGACAACGATTATCTGTAGGCAATTAGCCTCATCCAGATGTACGTGTAGAGTTGATATAATTATATCTATGTAATCATGCTGAATATGGGTAAGTTCATGCTCTATATTACCAACATGATGTTCATATACAACCGCGATTATACCAACTGCCTTTCCTTCTTCCAGTAAGGCGCTTCTCTCCACGATATATATGTTTAAAGCCTCATTTATCAGCCTTGATCTACTTGTGTACCCCATAGCTTCCATGAACCGGTTTAACTTTTCTAACAGATCTTTATCAAGTGTAACTCCAGTTTTAACTGTTCTCATGACCTATCTCCTCAAAATAATATTCAACTATTCCCTTACATATGTAGGTAAAGATAGCTACTGAACATTTTTCAATTAATGAATAATTTGTTTTACAACGTAATATACTTTAAATACATTTTATATAAAATATCTGAATAATAACAGCGTTAATTTTTCCGCATTAAAATAATTTTTGTTAAAAATATTAAAAAAATTTTTAACATAATATAGCCTATACTCTTAAGTAGGTAAACCTTTATATATAGTTATATATAAAATTAATATCTTGAGGGTCCTAAAATGAGCATTAGTAGACGTGATTTCTTAAAGATAGCCGCTGCTACAAGCGCGGCTTTCGTGCTGTCGCAGTACAAGGCTGACATAATCAAGGTCTTTGCCCAGAAGGGGGATTACGTCCATATCTGCTGGTTAAATGGGGCGGCGTGTACAGGCTGTAGCGTTTCACTGGCTCAGGCCGCAGATCCTGATCTCCTGGAGGTGTTGATGAGTATAACTACATACACATCTGGATTACCTATTGCCCTTCCAGACTGGATGTATGTCGTCCATCCTGCTTCTGGAACGCTTGCAGTAGAATATATAAATGATTGGATAGCCCATGAAGGACCTGGACCCAAGATTCTGGTTGTTGAGGGCGCTATGCAGAAACCAGGATTCTGTGAGACTGGGGGGAGGGACTTTAGAGACTGGGTGAAAGAGGCGGCGGCAGCCGCTGATTACATAGTTGCATTTGGCTCATGTTCTTCATACGGTGGCATTCCACATGCTAAAGGTAACCCGACGGGAGCCATGGGTGTACAGGACTTCCTAAAGGAAGTTGGTATGGCTGATAAGGCAGCGGGGGTAGTGAACCTACCACGTTGTCCAGGTCATCCAGATAGCTTAATACTAACTCTAGCCAGTCTATTACAAGGGATAGTGCCAGAACTAGACGAGTATAATAGGCCAAAGGCATTCTACGGAAGGAATATCCATGAGGAGCAGTGTCCATTCAGAGCCTTCTATGACAGAGGGATATTCGCGGACTATGGCGATAGTGAGCATGGGTGTAGGTTTAAGATCGGGTGTAAGGGACCCGCTACATGGGCGGATTGTCCAACTCGTAAGTGGAACGACCATACATCCTTCTGTATAGAAGTAGGCGCTCCATGCATAGGATGTTCAGAGCCAGCCTGGCCTGATGGAGACTATGCACCGTTCTTCGTCGAGCTCCCACAGGTTCCGACGTTACTAGGATATCCTGCTGAGACCTGGGGCACTGCCTTTGCAGGAGCCGCTGCACTTGGTGTAGCAGTCCACTTAGCCCGTAGAGCGACTAGGAAGAAGGGTGGTGAAGAGGAGAAGAAGGAGGAGGGAGGTGAATAGAGATGCCGTCTTTTAAAGTTGATCCAATAAGTAGGATAGAAGGTCATCTGAAGATAGAGTGTAAGATTGAGAGAGTACCTGATCTTAACAACGAGTATTTCGTGACAGAGTGCCGAGCACCTGTGACGATGTTCAGGGGCTTCGAGATATTCATGGTCGGTAGAGACCCTAGGGATGCACTGTTATTTACACCGAGGATATGTGGTGTATGTCCAAACCCACATAGTATAACTTCTGCAATGGCTCTAGACGATGCTTTTGATGCTGTTCCACCGCCTGCAGCTATCTTAGTTAGGAATATAGAGGAGGCGGCTTACTATATCTATGATCACTTGATCCACTTCTACCTATTGATAGGTCCTGAGCTGGGAGTTATAATGGGTCCAGAATATGGAGCTCCTATACTGCCTCCAGTAGCGGGTACCGCTGGGCTTGCACAGGGTATTGGAACTCACTATGCAAAGTGTATAGAGGTTCAGAGAAGGGCTAATGAAGTAGTGGCGATGTGGGGAGGTAAGTTCCCACATGTAACGAGCTATTATCCGGGAGGAGTCCTTGTAGAGCCTACTCTCGATAGGATCACGAATACAATTACCTCGCTTGTCCCACTATGGGAGTTCGTGGCCTTAACCCATATGCAGGATATAATGAACCTCCTTGAGGCTAATGAGAGGCTTAAAGAGGTTACCGAAGCAGTTCTCGGCGTGAGAGTCGGGTTGGAGGACATAGGAGTCGGCACGGGTAACTTCTTATCATTTGGAATGATGCCTCAGACTGATAACTATGAGGGAGACTGGCTAGAGACCTCCAATCGAAATAATTCACTCATCAAAGCAGGCGCGTTTTACGATGGATCTAGACATCCCCTTGATGAGAATAAGATCACTGAGGATGTTAAATACTCATTCTATGATGTTCCAGATGGACTACATCCTTGGGATGGTGTGACAGTCCCCAACAAGGATAAGCCCGGTGCATATAGCTGGACTAAGGCGCCTAGATATGATAATAAGGTATTTGAAGTCGGTCCCCTAGCAAGGATGCTAAATACATTCGGAATGGAGTGGAGAATCCCAAGGATACATCCAATAACAGGAGAAAACTACGGTGATTTCGTATACAAGGTTAGAAACCCCAAGGGATCTGTCTTAGACAGGATTGTCGCAAGGGCAGCATGTGTATTACTGACTGCAAACGCAGTCTTCCAGTATGTCAATGAACTAGTGAGCCTTGTTAAAGAGGGTAAGACTGAGGTTATGAATAAGAAGCCGGTGCCTAACGAGGCTAAAGGAAGGGGTCTATGGGAGGCTCCAAGAGGCGCGTTAAGCCACTGGGTCAAGATCAAGGATCATAAGATTGCTCATTATCAATGTGTCGTACCAGGTACTTGGAACTGGAGTCCAAGGGATAGTCAGGATAGGCCAGGGCCTGGTGAATCCGCTATTCAATGTGGAACCACTTGGGTGCCCACCCTAAATGTGATTCAGATAGCTAATGCCCTATACCCAGGATGGGGAGACGTCTTGGCTCAGGCATTGACAACTCTCAATCCAAAGTATGCAAATCTCAACATGGAGCCTACGGAGACCGGTGAATATGTGAACGCTACTGTCGCTCTTCTAGTAGTCAGGTCATTCGATCCATGTCTAGCATGTGGTGTCCACATCATAACACCGAATAAGAAGACCTATGTGTTTGAAGTTGGCCACGGACTATGTAGCATCTATTAGGTGATACGTGGTGAAGCGGGTTACGATAAAGAGGCACCTACTAGGTACAAGGATACTGCACTGGGCCATCGTTATTGAAGGCATTATACTTGGATTGACGGGTATGCAGCTTGGCGGTATCTGGGGGGTCAGAATCTTCCCAGGAGGAGGAGTGTGGGCTATACACGTGGTCACAGGCCTCGCATGGATCTTCACAGCTCTCTTTCTAGTATATTATCTTGTAGCAACTGGAGAATATAAGTGGTATGACTGTAGAAGGCTACCCTATGCCTGTCGCTACCTATATCAGGAGATCAAGGCATGGTTCGGACTTGGAGAACATGTGCATGAGCCTATTAAGTACGACAAAGAAAAAGGAGAGTATGTTGAGAAACTCGTTCCTACTGAGATAATTGTCTGGTGGCTATTCGTGGTGCTAGGCGTGATTATAATGTTCTCTGGGCTGGGCATGGCTTTTCCAGAGCAGTTCCTACCCTTGCTACAGCTCTTCGATAGCTTAAAATATGTGTTCGGAGGAGGTGCCTACTCAATAGCGAGGTCAATGCATCTAATAACGATGTTCATAATACTAGGGATATTCATTCTTCATCTCTATGCAGTGTTCCTCTATAAGATGGTCAGGGGGATAATATTCGGCGATCGTGAGGAGCCGACTATGTAATCCCGTGGGAATCTTTTTTTATTCACCTCTTTTTTAATAGATATGAAGATGAATAAACCTCCTTTTATTATAGTTGGAGTAGGTAATATCCTATGTTCTGATGAGGGGATCGGCGTCCATATTATCAATAGGCTTAAGGAGATGGATTTACCCGACTACGTTGGCATATATGACTGTGGTACTAATGGTATAGCTGTCTTGGAGGCCTTAGATGGTTGTAAGAAGGGTATTATCATAGACGCTGTTTCAATGGGGGGGCCTCCAGGTAAGATATATCGATTCACTGTAGATGACATTCTACAAATGGAGGATAATCTATTTAAATTAGTTTCACTTCATCAGTTTGATCTTATCTCCACACTAAAGGTAGCGCAGATAACTGATGTATATCATCTTCCTAAGGACATAGTTATAATAGGTATAGAGGGTAAATCATTTGACTTTAGCCTAGAGTTGACAGATGAGGTTGCAAATGTAATTCCTAATGTAATTAGGATTGTTATGGAGGAGATAAAGTCGTTTAAGGGCTAGTCTAGTAACACAGTCTTTTTTAGACACTTTTCGAGCTCTAATCCAAACCGTGTGTAAATAAGCTTCTCAGGCTTTCCTTCATCAGCATATAAAGAAGCCTCTGGATCGATTGGGAGGCTACCTAAGAAACGTATGTTATATTTTGAAGATAGTTCTTTCGCTCCTTCTAAGCCGAATGGAGAAACCTTTTTATCCTGTAGCTCAAGCCTAGACATATTCTCGATAATACCAAGTATTTCTACACCTGTTTCACTCAATAGTCTTATAAGCCTGTCGACCACCTTCAGAGACAGCTTAGAAGGGGTAGTTACTAATATGGCTCCTCTCCTACCCCGGAGATATGAGAGGGATGTTAGGAGGACGTCTCCAGTCTCAGGCGGCATATCAACTACAAGTACATCTGTATCTCCCCAGTGTGTTAAAGCCAATAGTTCCTTAATGATCTCCCTCTTTTCCCTGCCGCTAACTGGAATCGGCCTCCCCTCTACAAATTGGTCTATAGACATGACCTTAACTCCTTCAACTACTGGTGGAACAAGTCCTTCCTCCTCCTCACTAGGCATCTTTAGCCCTCCATATATCACACTTGATGAGGGGCCATGGAAGTCTAGATCCAGTAGGCCAACGTTTAGGTTGTTCTTAGCTAGAATTAGGGCTGTAGTAGCAGATACTAGGCTCTTACCTACACCGCCCTTGCCACTCGCTATCATCAAAATATATTTTATCGCCTTAAGCCTCTTAGGTATAAGAACTTCTCTATAATCTAGTTTATTCCTCGAACTCAACGTAACTCACCCTAATACCCCTACCAGATCGGATCTCTAAGTCTCTACTCCCACATTTAGGGCATTTAGAGAATGAAGAAACCAATTCTGGGAGGAAATGAATCATCTCCCTCTCATTTTCACCAAGAGGCTCAATTAAATCTGAGAATCCCCATATTGCTTCACATGACTTACACAATACCTCAGCCCTCTCAATCTCAATCCTTGCCTCTGCATCCTCTATTAAAGAGCCTTTCTTAACCTCATTCAGCAATTCTTCTATTAGGTTCTTATCAAAGCTGGCCAGTTCACCTACGGCGACTGTAAACGTAAGAATCCTCTTTCCCTCTCTACGAGCGAGGTCGGAGACTGCTTCCACAATTCCGCTTACGATCACCAGCTCATGCATACCTACTCACTATAACCAATTAGAATACCTGACATACTAAATATAGTTTTTGCACTATATTTTCTCGTAGGATTGATCCCTGTTACCAGCTATAACAATCTGCCCTAAAGCTATTCCCCCATCTCCAGGGGGGACATCTCTATTACTCAGCACCCTAACTCCCTTCTCGCTACATTTATTGACGATAGCCTCAATTAATATATCATTCACGGCAGCGCCTCCCGAGACTGCAACCGACTTCTTGGCGTATTTCAACGCTATCTCTGCAAAGGCTGTCCCCAGGCTCCACTGGATGTTATAAGCTAATACCCTCTTGTCGATCCCCTCCTCGATTAACTGTATAACTTGGTCAAATAGAGTGGTCACTTCTAGTTTCCAAAGACCGTTTTCATACGTCACTGGTGTTTCGAGAATAATGTCTCCTCTTCTTGAATATGCCTCAAGTTTCATGGCAGGTTCTCCCTCGTATGTCCTTATATGTGCGATGTCCAGCAAGACAGCGGCTGCATCTAAGATCCTTCCGAGGCTTGACGACAAGGGCTTTCCAACCTTGATCTGAGTTAAAATACCGTGTAACTCAGCTGGTTTTCTACCTGCTTTCTCAAGGAGCCGTCTCTTCTTAATAAAGGTAGTGAGCTCATTTTCATTCATAAACTGTGATAGAATCCCGGCAAGTATCCTAAATGGATAGTATGCGGCTGTGTCTCCCCCAGGAATGGGGAAGTATTTAATATGTCCAATTCTCTTAAACCCGTTGTAAGACGCCAGCAAAATCTCCCCTCCCCATATATTTCCATCAATACCATATCCAGTTCCATCGATAGCAATACCGACAAGCTCATCTTCAATACCGTGCTCCGCCATGACTGAGGCAATATGTGCCCAGTGATGCTGTATACGTATTAATTCATGCCTATATTTTTCTGCCCATTCCTCAGCTAGTCTCAATGTTGGATAGCCAGGATGTAGGTCTACCGCTACAACGGCTTTCTCGGGATTAACTCGATATAGCTTGGAGAGTCTCCGGAGATATATCTTGAGATCTAGGAGAGTTCTGAAATCATCGCAGTCCCCAATGTATTGGGTTAGAACCGCCTTATTCTCAAACCCTATTCCCCCAGCGTTCTGAAGCATGGCGCCAAACGCTATGACCTCATTTTTAAGATCTGAACTGAGTATAAGCCAATAAGGTGCATATCCACGTCCCCTCCTCAGCATACTAATCCTATTATACGTAAATCTCAGGACTGAGTCATCGACTCTACTTACTATCCTCCTATTATGTAGGAGGTGGAAATCCACTATTCCCCTAAGCTTCTTAATAGCCTCATCGTTCTTTATACACATAGGTTCCCCTGGGGGGTTTCCGCTGGTCATTATCGCATAACCGTCATCTAACTCCTTAAGAAGTATATGATGTAATGGGGTATACGGTAGGAATACCCCTAGATGTCCAAGGCCTGGCGCTATATACTTACTTACGTAATCTATATCCTTTTTTGGAAGGAGTAGAATCGGATGGCGAGGACTCTCTAAGAGGCGCATTGCCTCTTCATCTAAATAAACAAGCTTATCTAAAGTTTCTATATCCCTAGCCATAATAGCGAATGGCTTCTCCGGCCTATTCTTCCTTCGCCTGAGCTCAAGTACAACTTCATCATCTGAGGCCAAGGCGGCTATGTGGAATCCACCGATACCCTTTATGGAAAGTATATAGCCGTCGTTGATTAAGTTCGCGGCTTCGGAAATAGGGTCTTTACAATTAATTATTTTTCCCTCGTCATCTACAAGCCATACTCTAGGCCCACATTCTGGACATGAGATTCCCTGGGCATGAAACCTCCTTATATTATCAGGATCCTCATACTCCTCTCGACATTTTTCACATAGGGGAAAGTCAACCATGCTAGTCTTATCCCTATCATATGGAATGTCTTGCATTATACTATATCTTGGTCCACAATATGCACAGCTGTTAAATGGATATCTATACCACCTACTATTAGGGTCATCAACCTCATCAATACATTCTCTACATACAGAGAAATCAGGTGGCACGATACTACGTAGAACACTTTTCTTAAGACTCGGTAGTATCTCAAATCCATTATATCCCTGTACATCTGTATCACTGATTCTGATGTCGTGTATCAGGGCTACGGGAGGCAACTTTTTTCTAAGGAGCCTATGAAATTCTTTAATCTCTTCCTCCACTCCCTCTATATGTATCTCAACTTCGCTAC
>JALTNJ010000282.1 GCA_027000765.1 Nitrososphaeria archaeon
GTTCATGAACTACCGTATGTAGTTGAACTTCTAAAAATGCTTGGTATTAGGATATGGGAGGTCTTCTTCCTAATTAGAGTAGGTAGGGGGACAGATGTTAACGACATCTCTCCCAAGGAGTATGAGGATGTACTCCACTTTTTATATGAAGTAACTAGATATGGAATTGAGGTTAGAACGGTGGAGGCTCCATTCTACAGAAGAATAGTATTATGGAGAAAGGAAGATATAGCTGACTATACTGGATTAGACATAGAGTATGTAACACGTAGATATTCTTTGACCACATTGTATAGAGAACTAGTCAAGAGACTGATAGAACTTGTTGGAGAACCGGAAGGTAGTCCAGAGCCTAAGATAGCTAGGACAAGAGATGGGAAAGGAGTCATCTTCGTCTCATATAATGGAGATATATATCCCAGTGGATTTGCACCATATAAATTGGGTAATGTAAAACAAGAAGATATTGTTAGAATATATCAGGAGAATAAAGTTCTACGCATGATCAGGAAGGGTGAATTCAAGGGTAGATGTGGCTATTGTGAATATAGAGATATATGTGGAGGAAGTAGGGCTAGAGCATACGCCGAAACTGGTGATATATTAGGTGAAGACCCTGCATGTATATATATTCCTGCTGGCAACCGTTAACTCTTCTTATCAGCGACCCACAGCATCCTTCTTAAGCCAACCACTTCCCCTACTATTATTATAGCCGGAGGCTTAACCTTGTCAGCTATCTCCATTGACCTCTCTAGTGTTGAGGTAAGAGTATATTGGTTATCCATTGTACCATTAACGACCACTGCTATCTTTGTATCAGGAGGAAGGACATCCATCAATTCATGTACAATCTCTTTGAAGCGCTTAGCACCCATGACTATTATCAGGGTATCCACTGAGCTAGCGATAGCCTTGATATCCACACGCAATACTTTTTTTTCAGCAGCCTCCTGACCCGTAACTACTGCAAATGATGAAGAGAGTTTTCTATTTGTAGGAGGGATACCTGCATAAAGCGGTGCTGCCAAGATAGAGGATACTCCAGGTATAACCTCACAATCGATACCATTACTTATCAGATACATACATTCTTCTTCTCCACGTCCATAGACATATGGATCTCCGCCCTTCAACCTAACAACTACCTTTCCTTCTAGGGCCTTCTCCAATAGAAGTCTATTGATCTCTTCCTGGGTATATGTATGTTCTCCCCGAGCCTTACCAACATAGACTAGTTCACAGTCATCCCTAGCATATTTCAGGAGTTGGCTGGAGACCAGTCGATCATATAAGATTACATCTGCTTTTCTAATTGCATTCAAAGCCTTTAATGTAATAAGCTCTGGATCTCCGGGCCCCGCACCAACGATATACACTTTTCCAGCCATATCAGACCCTTACTCCCTAAGCATTCTAAATACATCATTATACGCCGCTATCGTCTTCTCCATGACATCCTTGTTATGCCCGGCTGATAAGAAGCATGTCTCGAACTGACTCGGTGGAATAAACACTCCCTTCTCCAGTAGAAGACTATGGAGCCTTACATACAACTCCTTATTGGCTTTCTTAGCGTCACCGGCATTCTTTACTTGTGAAACGTCCTTAGGTACGAAGAAGACCTGTAGCATACTGGCTATTTGACTTACATATCCGTCGATATGGTATTCCTCCAATAGTTCCCTAATGGTTTTAGCCAGCTCCTCAGCACCTAGATTCGCAATTCTATATGGATATTCTTTCTCCAGCTCCTCTATAGTGGCTAATCCAGCAATCATGGAAACTGGGTTGGCGTTAAATGTACCGGCGTTGAAAACCTTGCCAAGAGGCGTCAGCACACCCATGATCTCATTGTCAGCGGCTACTGCTCCAATGGGGAAGCCTCCTCCAATGATCTTTCCTAGGGTAATCATATCTGGATTGATAGAATAGTATTGCTTGGCTCCTCCCAGAGATAGCCTGTAGCCAGTCACAACCTCATCGAAGATCAATAGCGAACCATATTTCTCAGTCTCCTCTCTAAGGGTTTTTAAGAACTCTATGTCAGGAAGAATAAGGCCAGTATTGGCTATTACAGGCTCTAGGATTACGGCGGCTATATCCTCTCCATTCTCCTTCATGAAGTTGACTAGGCCATTGATATCATTATATTCCAGTACATATGTAAGCTGTGAAAGCTCATTTGGAATGCCCTCGGAAGCACTGATCCCATAGTGGCTAACCGCACTCCCCGCCTTCACCAATAGAC
>JALTNJ010000283.1 GCA_027000765.1 Nitrososphaeria archaeon
GCTAGAAGGCGAGGAGAGAAAGTTTAGGGAGATATACAAACCAATTAGTATTCTGCCTCCAGACCAATATCTATCCATCGTTCTTCAGCCTGTTGAGGGCTGTCCATACAATATGTGTAGCTTCTGCACATTCTACAAGGACAGGAGGTTCAGGTTTAAATCGCTAGATGAGTTTGAGGAGCATGTGGAGAAAATAAAGACGCTTGTAGGTAAGGGATACTATATGCGTAGAAAGATCTTTTTTGCAGATGCAAATGCCCTCATAGCTCCGACAACACTCCTATCTAAATATATGGAGATAACGTGGAGATACTTCGACAATAGTGTTATCGATGGAATCTATTCATTTATAGACTATTTTCATAAGCCCAAAGCAGTGGAGGAACTAATTCAATTAAGGAGGCAGGGTCTAAGAAGAGTATATGTAGGCTTGGAATCAGGCAGTACCGAGGTTCTGAACATACTCAATAAGCCTGGCCCACCTAGTGAAAGTGTGGAATTGGTTAAACGTCTCAAGGCTGCTGGTATTAATGTGGGGGTAATTATTCTAATTGGTGCTGGTGGTAGGGAATATTACATGGATCACGTGACAAATACAGTTGATATTCTAAATAGGATGCCCCTCGGAAAAGGAGATATAATATATTATTCTAGACTAAAGATAAAGCGGGAATCCGCATATGCCAGACTATCCGAGAAATATGGGATAACTGCTCTAAGCCAAGAAGAGATGGATAAGCAGATAAATGAGATAACTAAGAAGCTTATCTTCCATAGAGAGAAGCCTGTTATTGCAGAATATGATATAGATGAGTTTGTATACTGAGGAAAGTGGGTGTGAATCACAAAATTATTTTTGTATTGAACATTGACATTTAATATATGGTGGCTTACTTTATGAAGCTGATAGACTTCCAGTCAATGGATTTCTCATTATATAAGGAGGTTCTAAAAATCTATAGGAACAAGCCAACAAGATACTTTGAGCTACTCTATACACTATGGTATCTACCAAGAGATTCAAAGGTATACTTCGTCATTGAAGAAGATCATCTAAAGGAATGCATTCTATACCATAGGTTTCTGGATGAGCCATGCCTAAAGATATACGGTGGATTAAGCTGTATCGACAACCTTATCCAGGTGATTGAGGATCTGGGTGTTGACCGTATAAAGATTAATGTTCCGGAGAATCAGGAGCATAACGTAAAAGAAGCTCTCTCAGATAAATATGAGATTAGTGATGAAAACTACTTCTTCTATATGGCGAGCTCCAACATATCAAATCTAGGGCGGAGCGAATACCGGGTTAGACGGCTTGGCATGGATGATGTTGAAGCCTTTATAGAGCTGAAAGAAGCTGCGGGGCAAAAATTAGACGCTAGGGATGCAGAGTCCATCCTAAGTCAGAGATTTTACATGGGGATATATCTGGATGATAAGCTCGTCTCAATAGGCGCTGCTTACATCAGGCTGCCTGATGTATGGGCTATTGGAGATGTTTTCACACACCCTAATTACAGAAACCTAGGTCTAGGTACTGTAGTCACGTCAGAGCTGACTAAGAGGGCTGTGTTGAGTGGAGCGGTATCTGTTCTAATGGTGGATGAAAACAATCTTCCAGCTATAAAGGTATTCACAAAGACTGGGTATAAAATAGTTGATAGAGAGTTGAGTATAGAGCTGGAGAAGTAGCCACTATATGTGTTTACTTTTAATGTAAGCAGTTAATCTTTGTTATTATGGAATGAGGATTAAAATCGTCTATGATGAGGGGGAGGTCACTAAAGAGGATGTATTTGAAATAGAGAGGTTCCTCAGTAGACTAAATATCAATTATGAATGGATAAAGTTATCCCAGAATAATCTAGTCGATATAGGGGATTCTGACTATATAATAGTGGTTGGTGGTGACCGACTCATCCTCCGGACACTATTAAGCTTGCCTGATAAGTCCATTCCCATAGTTAGTCTAAACGGTAGACGTTCAAAAGGCTTCTTATCCATATCAGGTGTTGAGAACCTACCTGAGGTGGTTAAAGAGATAATAAGGGGGAACTACTCGATTGAAAATAGGATTAGGCTATCTGCAATGACAAATGACTCTACCCTCGCTCCTGCTTTAAACGAGCTGGCGATATTCTCAAAATATAGTGGTAAATTAATCAGATACACTCTTACCATTAACGATGAGTTTATATGGAGGGATAATGCAGACGGAGTTATAATAGCTACTCCCA
>JALTNJ010000284.1 GCA_027000765.1 Nitrososphaeria archaeon
CCATTCTTATAGAGAATCGCTTCCACATTTACATATCCATCGTTATAATAAAACGCTCCTCTCCACCTTATTAAAAGCCCTTTTCCGAACTCGTCTTCATAAGTCTTGTTTAAATAGATATTGTATCCTCCCCATGTAACTAGATCATCCCACATAGGTGCAATGTACCTTCTAACAATGAATTCACGGAACGAATCTGTATAGTCGGACCACCTACTTGTTCCATTGACTTCGATGTACCCATTTGTAGCTACTGCTATATGTGTTGCATATTTATCGTAGTATGGGAAGACCAGTGAGTCGCTGATCAGAGAAATAGCATATTGGTAGTCGTCAGCTCTCCAACCAGTGGCGACTCCCCCACCGATTATTCCCTTTTTCTCGAGGATCGATTCTTGATAATAAATGATATAACCGGGACCATCGGACGACGGTAGAGTCTCCATAACTTGTGATACTCCCCCTATGTTTGAGGCCTTCATATCTCCATATAACATTAGTATCTCCGAGGTGCCACTAGCGGGTATCTCTGGTATCTTCACCCAGATTATCGAGTCTCCACTGACATTCCATCTCTCTATCCAATATCCCAATAACTTTCCATGTCTATCCTTAAATCTAATGTCTCCCCCATCAGGCCTAAACATATTGTAGTTGATTATAGAGGAGTTTAGAACGATTCTCACAGTATAATTATATAAAGGTACATCCAGATGATTAGTAATCTTCACTGTAGCTTGGTACTTTGGACTATATCCAGCTGCATGTACACCAATAGCCTGGAGATTCATGGAAAGCAACATAACTAGAATAATAAAAGAGATAACCTTCCACGAGAGAACCCTCCTCATAGAATATATATAATTATACATATCTACCATAT
Source organism: Nitrososphaeria archaeon (assembly GCA_027000765.1). Lineage (GTDB taxonomy): Archaea > Thermoproteota > Nitrososphaeria > Geothermarchaeales > JDFR-13 > Geothermarchaeum. The sequence goes on from JALTNJ010000284.1 coordinate 884, forward strand.
AAACATATAGCTATAAGCCCCTCTATAGAATGATATCTCTATGTGAAGAACGGCAAATATTGTGTCTAGACAATTAGAAGATGTATGTTGAATATGTGTTTAAAAGAGTGTTAAGTATAAGATTTCTTAAATAACCGCATTTACTGAAATTTTGACTGAGGTGCTTAGTTTGAAGATTTTGAGAGACATGCGTGACTATATAGACTTCCTAGAGGGGAATGGATGTCTCAAGAGGATAGGTGTCGAGGCTTCCCCGATCTTGGAGATCCCTGAGGTCCTTAGGAGGGTGATGTATAGGCGTGGGCCAGCAGTTCTATTCGAGAATATAAAGGGCTATCCTGGCTGGAGGGTGGCTGGAAACCTATTCTGTAACCTTGACGTATTTAGGAGGGCGCTTGGAGTTGAGCAGTTGAAGGATGTGGGGAGACGCCTTGTATCACTTGCTCTCTCTCCTCCACCTACAGATATATTGGGGAAGATCCGCGCCTTCAGAGATATGGCTTCCCTCTCAAAATACCTTCCGAAAAAAGTTGGTAAATCTCCTCTCTTCGATAATGTACTGGAAGGTGGAGATGCTTCTCTCAATAGCCTACCAGTATTTAAGACATGGCCTAGGGATGGGGGGAGATACTTCACCTATCCACTGGTAATAACTAGGGATCCTGATAAGGGGACTTACAACATCGGTGTCTACAGAATAATGATATTGGATGATAAGCGTGGTGTGATACATTGGCAGATACATAAGAGGAGCGCCGAGTCATATAGGAAGGCGAGGGAATCGGGTTTTGATGAGGTGCCTGTCGCCATAGCCATTGGGGGAGACCCTGCTACATTATTTACAGGCGCGGCTCCAGTCCCATATCCCCTTGACAAGTATCTCTTCGCTGGTATTGTACGGGGGGAAGGTGTTCCAGTGGCTGAGCTGGACTCTGGCCTTCTAGTTCCTGCTTACAGTGAGGTGGTACTCGAAGGTGTCATCGACATCAGTGAAGTGGAATATGAGGGGCCTTTCGGGGACCACATGGGTTATTATGATAAGCCGGTTGACATGTATCCAGTCTTCCATCTAGAGCGTATATATATGAGGAGGGACCCGATCTACTATGGTAGTGTAGTTGGTAAACCGGCTCTTGAGGACGCTGTAATTGGTAAAGCGGTTGAGAGGATATTCCTTCCCATAATTAAGATGCTCTTCCCCGAGGTGGTGGAGATAAACCTACCGGAGCATGGTGTCTTTCAAGGCCTAGGCATAGTATCTATAAGGAAAAGATATCCTGGGCACGCCAAGAAGATTATGATGGGGTTATGGGGCCTAGGACAGTTCTCACTGACTAAGATCATAATAGTTG
>JALTNJ010000285.1 GCA_027000765.1 Nitrososphaeria archaeon
ATGTAGAGGAATGGTGGTATCAAGATCTATTAGAGGCTGAGGCTAAGGTCCCTCTTGATAAAAAAACTAAGATCAAGATCCCTAGTAATCCATTTGACCCTATCTCGTTTGATGAGGCATTAGAACTTTCAAAGCTTTTCGATATACCATTGCATCCTAAATATACATTAAGATGGAACCGTATCCAAATAGAAGATTTAACCTACTTCTTAAACACGTTATTAAACGCATCGTTTAGGAAAAAGGCAATTGTACTAGGATATGAAAAACGAATTGTTGAGTTACTAAAAGAATTGCTGGTAGAGTTCAGGATTAAAGATAATAAAATTGTGATACAATCTGAGTTAACAGATCTATTCATTTATCTTTCTGAGAAATGGGATGAGCTGATCTCATCTGGAAATGTAGATATATCTAAGGTTACCTCGTCAATGGATTTAATACAAAAGCTTTTGGGTGTACAGCTTAGAGATGTTGAGGGAGAAACTATTAGTGCCAGACTTGGCCGGCCTGAAAAGGTTAAACCAAGAGAGACATCTCCACCTATCCACATCTTATTTCCTATAGGTAAATATGGTGGTTCTCAGAGGAATCTTATAAAGGCATCTGATTCACAGAGACATGTAGTAGTAAATCTATCAATAAGATATTGTCCCACTTGTCAGGTATATACCTATAAAAAATATTGTGAGAAGTGTGGGTCTAAAACAGAACAACACAGATACTGTACACGATGCAAAGTAATCACTATTCATGAGGAATGCCCTAAGTGCAAGAGAAAAACCATGTATACTAAACCATGGACCATTGATCTTAAAGAGGAGCTTCAGAAAAAGTCAGAGCAACTTAGATTAGGTCTTCCTCCAATAATAAAGGGAGTAGAGGGTCTTCTCAATAAGGAGGGATTATGTGAGGATCTTGCTAAAGGTTTTATTCGTGCGTTTAGAGGGATCTATATCTTTAAAGATGGCACTACTAGAATTGATGTCACAAACGCTCCTCTTCATCACTTTACTGTTAAGGATATACATATAACAGTAGAGCAAGCGCGTAAACTAGGATATAAAGTAAGAAAGGAAGATGATGTTGTTGAACTTTATCCACAAGACATAATTATTCCTTATACGGCTGCAAAGCATCTAGTAAAAATAGCAAACTATCTAGATGATCTCCTAGTCAGAGTATACGGTCTTAAACCATATTATAATGTAAGGAAAGTCGATGATCTCCTTGGGAAACTGGTGGTAGGACTATCGCCACATACCTCTGTGGGAATCATCGGTAGGATCATAGGTTTTACAAATGCATCTGTATTATATGCTCATCCTCTGTGGCATGCTGCTAAAAGAAGAGACTGTGATGGAGACGAGGATGCAATAATGTTTTTACTAGATGTCTTGATCAATTTTTCTAAGGCTTATCTCCCCTCCTCATCAGGCGGTAGAATGGACGCTCCATTATTTATTAACATAGTCCTTCATCCGGAAGAAGTTGATACGCAAGTTCATAATATGGATATTGAAATTGTTTATCCCAAAGAGTTCTATGAATTAACTCTAGAGAATGCGTCTCCTAAACTAATAAAGAGTAACAATATAATCAGCGTTGTCGAGAATATACTTGGCAGTGGGAAAAAATTTTATGGATACTCTTCCCTAGGCTATCCTGGCCAACTGGAGTTAAAGGTTAACATCTCTAAATATACAACCTTGAATACAATGCAGAAAAAGCTCGATAAACAGATGCGAGTTATGAATATGATATTTGATGAAGATGACATTAAAAGAGTTGTTAGAGCGATCTTGACAAAGCACATATTACCGGATATCATAGGCAATCTACGCGCTTTTTCTTCTCAAATGTTTAGATGCAAAAAGTGCGGTAGATCATATCGTCGGCCTCCACTTAATGGTAGATGCACTAAATGCGGTGGTGAGATCTCTCAGACAGTTCATCCTAAAAATGTAATTAAATATCTTGATATTGGTCGTAGGCTTGTAAAGTACATAAAGGAAGACCATTATCTGGTTAGTCGCTTTGAAATATTAGAGAAGGAAATATCACAGACTATTGCAGGTGTGTCTAGACAAAAATTAAAATTGACGGATTTCCTAGGCTAGGCTACTAAGATATGTAGTAATAGTCCTCTGTTACGTCTTGGAATTTTAGGCTATTTTTCTCAAAAATTATCTTATATACATGATTAACTTGGAAATCAAGATCTAACGC
>JALTNJ010000286.1 GCA_027000765.1 Nitrososphaeria archaeon
TGACATGTGGAAATGATGATCTATAACAATGATCTGGGAGCCGGTGGCTTCAGCCAGCTCCCCCAGGTTATCATCTCTAACAGCTATATCTAGGACGACTAGATAGTCATGGCCTTTTAGATGCCTGAAGTCATCAGTTGGAATGGTGTAGCTCCCGATAGGCGGGGTATAGAATTCCGCGGAGTTATTCACGTATAGTTTGAATTTCGCGGTTGAGCATATGCCGTCTGTATCCCAGTGTCCAACTACCATTACATCACTGTCCATAAGAAAGGATATGTCGTGTTCCATGGTCCCAGCTATACAGATTAATGTTATGATAAATAAAATAATTTATTTATTCAGCCAAATACAGCGATGGTAATCAACTATTATAGAGGGGAGATAAGGGTGGAGATCAAGCTATTGGATGAAGAAGTCCTATGTAGAGGGAGGCGTGTCACACTCTACTCGAGAAGGTATTGGGTAGAGGGGAGAGAGGTAGTTAGGGATGTAGTCCACTTCGGTGAGTCCGTCGCCATAATCCCGGTTAAGGATGATGGGAAGATCGTCTTGATAAGGCAGTTCCGAGCCCCTATTGGAAAATGGATTATAGAGGTTCCAGCGGGTAGAGTTGAGGAGGGAGAGGACTGGCGATCCGCGGCTACGAGAGAGTTGGAGGAAGAGACTGGCTATAGGCCTTCTAGTATAGAAAGGCTGGCGTCAACATATGTCTCACCAGGGTATAGTGATGAGGTGATACATATAACCGTTGCACGTGGACTCAAGTACGTGGGTCAGAATCTGGAGCCCACGGAGGTTATAAACGTATTCGAGGCATCGGTTGAAGAAGCCTTGGAGATGATCCTTGGCTCTGATACTGCAGACGCCAAGACGGTCATAGCCCTAATGCTATATCACAACCGTATGCATAGCAGGAAGACATGAAGGTAGTCATTGGATAGTTATTTTCTATGGACATAGCCTATGATATCCTCGATGGAGGAGAAGCCCTCTGAATCAAGATACTCCTCGATACCCTCGAGTATCTCCCTAGCAATAGATAATCCTTTGAACGCTACAGCTGTGCCGATGCCTACGGCAGAGGCTCCTGCCAACATGAACTCGACTGCATCGACCCATTTTGAGACGCCCCCGACGCCGATTATGGGAGGCGAATATTCTCTATAGATCTCGTAGACTACTCTAGTGGCAACGGGATGTATAGCCGGCCCACTTAACCCACCGTATTTATTTGATAAGATAGGTTTCTTAGCATAGATGTCTATAGCCATGGCCTTCAAAGTATTTATAGCGACTATTGCATCGGCCCCGGCATCCAACGATCTAGACACGGTCTCCATGAGGTTGTCGGTGACACCCACCTTTATGAACACGGGTATATCTACTGAGGATGATACTGTCTTAACGATTTCATATGTATATCCCGGGTCCTGCCCAATCTGGAGGCCATGGCCCTTGACATGGGGGCAGCTTAGGTTGAGCTCTACAGCATCTGCACCATGCTCCTCTGCATAAGACGCTATCATGCGGAACTCATCTGGCGTTGATGCGGCTATACTAACTATAACCGGGGCGCCTCCCTCCCTAGCCCCCTTCAATATATCTGGTAGAGCCTTGTAGCCGGGGTTTGAGAGGCCCACGGCGTTTAGTAAGCCGCTGTCTACAAAGGCTATTATAGGCGTGTCATATCCCTTCCTCGGCTCCACGGTGATGCTCTTAGTCGTAACGGCGCCGAAACCAGCCTTTGCAGCCCTTGCTAGGAGAAGGCCGTCGTTACCCAATATCCCTGATGCAAGGACAAGTGGATTAACTAGTTTCAATGACGATACCCTGGTCGATAACCTAGTCATCCACGTCCCACCTCATACCCGGCTCCCAACAGCTTCCTAGCGTTGAATACAGGACCGTCTCTACAAACCAGTAGACCTGTCTCCTCCAATGCGCAGGAGCCGCATATGCCTACTCCACATTTGATATATCTCTCCATAGACACTTGACACTCTACGCCATGCTCCAGACATATCTCGATAAGCCGGTTCAGCATCGGCTCAGGTCCACAGCCGAGGACAATATCATAGGCATCGATATACTTCTCGACATAATCTGTCACAAGCCCCTTATATCCCGAGGAGCCGTCCTCTGTAACTAGTATCGACTCCATACCCAGTTTACCAGCCTCCTCAGTATATAGGGCATACTCTCTTGACTTGACGCC
>JALTNJ010000287.1 GCA_027000765.1 Nitrososphaeria archaeon
CTTACATACAAGATACCCCACCTCACCTACAACCGATTCTCCCTCTTCATTTACCACGTCTGTAGCCATACCCAATCCATTGTATCCCAATGTTGACGGCTTGAGAGGCATTATTGGAGAAGGTAGTACGAAGCATCCGAATATCTCCGTCCCACCAGATAAGTTTATTATGGGACTACGTTTCTCACCCACTACATCTAGGAGCCACCACCAAGACTTTTCATCGATCGGCTCACCAGTGTTTCCAAAGGCCTTCAACGATGATAGGTCATGTGCCTTAACATAGTCGTCGCCATATCTCTTCAATAATCTAATGAGTGTGGCTGAGAAACCGAGGTGTGTAATACGATATTTCTCGACGATCTCCCATATCCTATCGGGCTTGGGATAATCTGGGGCGCCTTCCATGATGAAATGGGTCAATCCATGATGCTGAGCCCCAATTATCTGCCAGGGCCCCATCATCCAACCAATATCCGATATCCAGAATAGGGTGTCTCCCTCCTTCATATCCATATTGAAGAAATGCTCCTTAGCGGGCTGGAGAAGCGCCCCAGCATGGCTTATGACTGCACCCTTAGGTCTCCCAGTAGTCCCAGAGGTATATAATAGTAGAGCTGGGTCCTCAGGGTCCATCTCAACAGTATCTACCTTAACATTATTGTTTGAGATGAAGTCTCCATAGTATATGTCTCTCTCCTCATCCATGTTGATGTCTAGACCCAGCCTATCCACCACGATAACCCTATCTACGGAAGATGCTTTTGACAGCGCCTCATCAGCAGTATCCTTAAGCCTAATGACCTTCCCCCTTCTGAGATACCCGTCTACAGTAATCATTATCCTCGCGCCTGAATCGTTTAACCTGACTGCAACAGCCTCTGGACCGAAGCCGGAGAAAATCGGCATGGCAACGGCTCCTATCTTAAGGATGGCGAACATACTTACAACTGTCTCAGGCAGCATAGGAATATACAATGCCACTACATCTCCCTTGTCAACTCCCTCATTCTTCAGTGAATACGCCAGTCTATTAACCTCATTATATAGCTGTTCATAGGTATACTTGACTTCTTTACCGTCTTCCCCATTCCATATGAAGGCGGTCTTGTCACCTCTTGAACCAGCGTGTCTATCGAGACTGTTATATACTAGATTGATTAGACCCCCTCTATACCATTTTGCCCACATAATTCCCTTTGAGACATCCAGCACCTCAGTATATTCCTTAAACCACTCCACATTTAGAAACTTGTTAACCTCATCCCAAAACCACTCCAGCTCATCCACAGACTTATCCACGAACTCCTTGTACGTCTTTATACCTAGGCTGTCCATAACCTTCTTTACATTAGCCTCTTCAACAAGCTCCTTAGGAGGATACCAGGAGAATCTACTCATAATTAAAATAATTCTATTTTTCAGGATAAAAAGGCTATTCAACCATAACTTTGATTTATACCATAGGATATATTTTTATGGGAATATGCCTAAGACAACTGCAGCCAGCTTATGCGTTAGATGCAAGGGATATAGACGGCTCTGTAGGTTAGATACATGCCCGATACTAGAGAGGACTAGAAGCCATTTCAGGGTGTATTACCATATAAAATCTGAATCGGTAGATGGATCTACTCCACCAAGTCTATTGGTAGGTGAATATGGTTATCCAAAGGTTAGGGTGATGCTGAATATCCCCCCTGCTATATATGGAGACGAGGCTAGGATCTATGATGATCCTCTTATGTGGTGGGGGAGATACAGCCTCGACGACATAATTAGGTTTAGAAGCAGGCTCCTAGCGTCGGTTGTGAGGCTAGATATCCATAACCCTTGGAAGCTATATGAAAAAGAGATAAATATCTCTGCGGTCAGCCTAGAGCCGGTGGATAGCGAGGCAAGGCTCCGTAAAAAACCTAGGCCACATCTAAGGTTCAATGCCTTCACAAAGCCTGTGGGGCTCTTAGCCGAGGCGGAGGATATTAAAGTAACTTCTACACCTAGAATAGGATGGTTGCTGGAGAAGAGGATACATGATGATGTAAAGGCTGCAGATGTGGTTGTCGAGTTATATGAAGGCGGCTATGATATCTATACACTTATCCATGCGTTGAGCGGCGGCCTACTAGGTAGTTTTAGGAATAGGAAGATCGTTCCAACAAGATGGGCGATCACAGCAGTAGACTCTATACTGGGTTCCTACTTTAGAAGGAGA
>JALTNJ010000288.1 GCA_027000765.1 Nitrososphaeria archaeon
TGGTAGTTCTATATTTCTTATCAGTCTTTATTGTGTTCCACTTTGTGAGTTCTATACCATATTTACCATTCTCAAATGGTGGAGTTGCGACTTCGCCGGCGGCAATTAATGCAGCAGTGATTTCTCTAATAAACTCAGATCCCTCTATAGGAACGGGTCTAGGTCTTCCTGAGGAGTCGGGTTCACCTAATTTCATCCTAATAGCCTTTACAGCAGCAACTCTCTGTCCCTCACCGGCTATAAATTCTATTGGCTGTGTTAGTTCATTGACTTCTACACCAGAATTCTCCAACTTCTCAAATTCTTTTGCCCCTGCAGGAGCTACATCTCTAGTCCTCCTGTAATATAGGAGGATCTTCTCTGCACCAGCCTCCTTAGCTATGTAACATGCGTCCACAGCTGTTAATCCACCGCCTACCACCAAAACAGTACCCTGGAAGCGGGGCTCATGCTCAAGATACCCATATTTATGCAAGTGAAAATCTACGATGAACTCTAATGCAGACATAACCCCCTCTAACTCTTCTCCTGGCACATTGAGTTTCCTGCTTTTCCATGTTCCAGTCGCTATTAATACAGCGTCAAATTCTTTAATTATGTCTTCTAAATCGATGTCTTTACCAACTTTTGTATTCTGATGAAACACTACACCGATCTCCTTAAGTTCATTTATACCCTGTCTAACACCTTTTTTAGGTATTCTAAATTCGGGAATACCAAAAACAAGTAGTCCCCCAGGCTCTGGAAGCATATCATATACATGGACTTCATGTCCCACACAGACTAACTCGCCAGCAGCAGCTAATCCCGCTGGACCAGCGCCGATTATAGCGACTTTCTTTCCAGTTTTCTTTATATCTTCCCCAGGTCTACATTTCCGTGCAAACTTCATGTTAATCCCCTAACCTCATCCACTATAATGAGATAAATTTTTGTTTAGAGGAATTAAAACTGAAAATATATATAATTATATTGCTATACAGGATGCGATGATTTAGATTCTATGGACAATAATATAGAAAAAGAGTTATAAAAGAAAGCTAATCAATAATTATAGACTAGAAATATATGGATACCGTTGTATATGGGGCCCGTGGTGTAGTGGTAGCACGCCGCCTTGGCATGGCGGAGGTCCCGGGTTCGATTCCCGGCGGGTCCACCATTATAATCCTATAGATTGAATTCCTGCAGAATTTCACATACCTTGCAAATATCCCTACTTGTGGGAAAACCACATTTTTTACATGGATTTAAAATTATTTTCTCGCCAGTAATCTTCTTTAATTTATCTCCAAGTCTAACTATGTTGTATGTGATCCCCGGTCTCTTATTCTCCAGTTCGCTCAAGAAATTTCTGATGTCATTTCTTAGGCTATAACGGGTAAAGGGACAAGGCTCATCATGATAATGTATACCTCTCAGAAATGCATAAAGAGTAACTTCCTGCTCTAAAATGAATTTTAGTGGATACACTCTAGGAACCACTCCTGGTGCTGGTGCTAACTCGTATACTAAATGCTTTAAGTTTCCTTGGACTGTATTCAGTAAAACTGTTTGTGCGAAATCACTGGCGTTATGCCCAGTTAATAAATACTCTACACCCTCTCTCCTAGCCATTATATCTAGGACTCTTCTTCTAAATACACCACAATATGTACATGACATATTCCTGTTATTCTCGTTAATTATTTCATCCAGTTTAAAACCGAATATTTCAGCTAAACTACCTATTCTATATTCAATTCCCCAGCTATCTAGCATCTTAACAGCCGCCTTTATTGAAGGATCCCTGTATCCTGGTATGCCTTCATCCACGATCAACGCAACTAGTGATGTGTCGGGATAGGGTTCTGTAATCCTCTTCATAATGTATGCTAAGGATAAACTATCCTTTCCACCTGATACTGCTAACCCCAGTTTGATATCGGGTCTTAATATATCCTTAATGGTTTTTCTAGCTTTTTCTTCAATGGTTCTCAGGAAATGTTTTCTACATAAAAATTCTCCGCTATACCTCCGATGATATACTGCCTCTGCATCGCAGTATGAGCACTTCATCTGAATATCAACTCCCTGATGAAGTCTCCGGCTATGTTTAACCCTATCAAGGCCAGGGCAATCGTAAATACAACTGTAATAATTATCTTTTTATATGTCTCTGATAACCCAATATACTCCAATAATGCTTCTAAGTGACCATACCCATCTAGCATTATTATGGGCATCATGTTGAAAATAGCTACATTTACTCCTAAAAAGAATATCCAGAATATCACTTCATAGAAGGTTATAGGCCACTGGGGATCCAAAAAGCTATATTTAGGCGGGAAGTAAGTAGATGGAATAAAGCCTAGAATCCCCCTAGAACTATTATATGGGTCTGGCCCAGGGACTAGTGATACTTCCCTAATTAAACCAGTATCTCTATCAATATATCGTACGAGAACCTCTTCTCCCGGAGTAAGCCTATTCTTCAAAAGAGAGGAATAGTCCTTTATCGTCACGTTATTAATCGCTATTATTACGTCGCCAACCGAGATATAACTTTGATTAGCAAGAGTAGTATTTGGAAGAATCTGAGTAACCATGACTCCCGAAGGCTCACCATAGAAAGGCGAGATCATTGCAAAATATAACGCACTGTTTAATACTATAGGGGCAAATAATAATCCTACAATTATGTTTACAAAGGTACCTGCTGCTAAGACCTGCATCCTAACTTTAGGTGGCATCTCAAAAAACTTTTCTTCATCAGGCTCTACAAATGCCCCGGGAATGACATAGAAAATAAGTAGACCAACGTTTTTTATGGGGACATTATTAACATGCATCGCTATTTTATGTGCAATTTCGTGAGTGAATAACAATATGATTATCGCTGGTAACATCTTCAGAAGAGTCTCAAATGAGATTGTTATGCCTGGTACAAGGAGTTTAGCTGTAGGTGTTTGCCCATGTGTAGCAAAGAATGATAAGAGACTTGTTAGCAGTAAATAAAACGCCACACCCATTAGTATATAACCAATAAAAACTCCTATATTCAGTATAATCCTAAGTTTATCCTTATGTCTTATGCTCCAACTCTCTAGGAATTGATTTAACTTATCACTTCTAATCGTTAGATATATTGGCCCGATATTTATCCATGGAAACCGCTCTTCAATCTTCATTATCCTAGATACTGCGTATAGCCCCATCCAACCAATAAGTATCTGTATCATTAACTCTATCTGACCCTGCATAATCACAATAATTGTATGTAGGCGCTTATAATAATCTATATACTGTCTATTAGTGGAGATGAAGACAATATATCCGTTATTTTACATAACCATTTTGGAAATTGGAAAGCTCGAGATCGAAGATGGGTTAAGTATAGAATACAAGGAGATTATAAACGAGATTATTATAATGATAAAGAACATTCTCGAGTATCTCCTACTAAGCGGAATAGATGTTGTTCTGTATATCCTTAGGCCCCTATATATATTGATGATAATCCTAGGGATCATAAAATACTCTATTTCTGGTTTGTCACCTAGGAGTAGAAACATTCTCTCTGGAGGAATACTATTAGCAATTTTTACAGAGTTTATTCTTCCTATGCTACTGAATTTTTTAATAAAATAATGTACTCAAAAGTATCTACATGAATCAATAAATACCGACTATATCGCCGAATTTTGAGACAGCCATTCCCAGAAAATCGTTTCTATCGGAAATCGTCACGGAAATGCGGTTTTTAAGAGCATTTACAATATACTCGATAATCTCTGGTTTTTCAAGTAGCATTTGATAATTTACATAAAGATTTGTAATACCCTTATTCTCTATAGCTATCTTAATATTATCCATACCATAGATAATCCGGTTGGAGAACATATTTTTCAACAGCTTCTCATATGTCTCAATGTTCTTCAAGACTTCGTTTTTCACATCTAATTCACGTATTTTCTTACTTCTAAGGACTTGTAGGATCCCAGTCATAGTTCCAGTAAAGTCTCCCTCTACTACCAAGTCTATCAGTTTCATATACTTTCTAATCATCTTCTTAGTAGATGTATTTACCGCTGCAACAACCTTTACCCCTTCTCTCTCCTTAATCTCCCGTACTATGGAGAATACCCTATCCAGAGTCTCACTCATACTCTCTATACGAGCCTCGTAGAACTTTGAACTTGGGAGATAAACTTCCTCAAGCATATTTATACTGTTTCCAATTCTAGCCAAGGCTACGCCACTGGTATCAACAGCGATGATTAAGAATTCCTCATATCCTACATCCTCAACAATTTCAATAAACTTAACAACTTCCCTCTTATTTTCCAGACCAATTTCATCATTAATGTGAATATCTATTCCTAATCTCCTTCCCTTAACCCCTTCTTCAGGCACAGCCTCCAACACTCTTCCTGTAACTCGAATGCTCTTCATATCATGGCTAAACCTAATATCATCAGGTAGTATCTTAACAAGAACTGGCTTTCTACCAAGTTTAATTGTCTTGGTCTGTGAAACGGCTTTATCCTGCCAATATATCCTGGTTATTATATTTGATAACTTGTTTGAAAAAATATAGAAAAGTATGATTAAATCAAGTCTTTCCTGTGGCGTAACCAATATTTTTTCTTCGTATATCCTCGTCTTCAATTGGTCTTCTTCCCTTATTCTCCAAATGTCAATATCTTCATGTTCTCAGGTTCCCTAACAATCACTCCCTTTCTAAGGCCAACTACTGTCTTGACACCCCTTGATGCAGCTATATCTAGCAGTCGTTGTGTTATTATCCCGTCGAGGACTATCGTATCAATTTTTTCCTCGTTTTTCTCTAAGTAAGATACTAGTTCACTTACAGAGATTTTCTTCACAACATCGCCTTTGTTTATCAGTAAAGCCTCTAAGTGTCCCACAACTTTATTGATATACTCTTTATATTCCTTAAGTGCCTCATTTTCTTCTATTAGATATGCATTTATGGGCTTTTTATTCGCAAGTGCCTCATAGATCTCCTCAGGTTTAAGATCCTCAACCTCCTTACCCTTGGGAGCTATAGCGACATAGTCTATCTTTACAGTCTGCATCAGTTTTCTCAAGTTTAGTGCACCACCACGGTCACCATCTAAAAACGCCGTCACTTTTTTACCCTTTACTATATTTCTTATCTCTTCTGGGATCCGACCTCCTCCTATACTCAGCACATTGTTTATCCCATATTTTACTAAGGTTATTACATCTGCTCTTCCTTCAACTAAAATTATCTCATTGGCATGCTCAACACCTGGTCCTGCAGCGAGTTTCTCTTTCCCTACTGTTATCATTCTAACATGTCTATTTTGCATTTTTCTTCTAAGGGTCTCTAAGATCTCCTCGGCCTGAGGAATCTTCTTTATCTTCCAGCTCTCCAAGATTTCGGCAGCTCTTTGTTCAATATCCTTAATCTTTTCTTCACGTGCATCAATAATTTGTTTGAATTTAAAGCGTGCTTTATAAGGACCTACCTGATCGACACTCTCTATTAGTGCTGCAATTAGCGCTGCAGCTTCTATCTCTTTCGTAGTTGTGACTTTGAGAATTCCTGTCGTTTTTCTGTTTCTAGTCTCTATGTTTAGTGGTACAATTCTTCCAATTTTACCCGTTTTAGCCATCTCTCTTAAGTCGAAGGATGGTCCGAATATTCCTTCAGTCTGCCCGAAAATAGCTCCAACTATATCGCTTTTTTCCACTATTCCCTCGATCTCAAACGTAAACGTAATAATGTATTTAATGTACTTTTCTTCATTTTGCTCGTCCTCATGCGATTTATTTTCTCCGTAATTATTATTATGCATTTTTCTAAACACCTCCAGTTTATTCTTAAATATAGAGTTAGTCTCCATCGCAAAACGGAGTTTCCAACTCCTGTGATCATTTTCATTTCCACCAATCTTTTACCTAAAACTCTATGACATACCTAAATATATATCTTATAATAGAATTAAAGCTCTCTGTGTTTAAATAAACATTTAACTTTCGTGAACATAGGCGTCATAGTGACACTAGACTTAAATTCCAGTAAAGTCTCTTTGAAGCTTATATACTGATCTGGCTATCTCATATATTTCCTGCCCGAGTCCAGCTGTATATGATCTAAAACGTCTCCTCCATTCTCTTAATACTATATACCCATATGTCTCTATTCTCTTCTCTATTCTACTGTTTATTTCCTCTCCCTCCCTATCGAAGTCTGTGAGAATAAGGATTTTTTTAGAGGTAGATGTCCCTTTAAGTATTTTACTCCAAAAATACCTCTCATTATAGACTACAATCTCCCTATTTATACCGATGCTTCTTAATCCATCTCTATCGCTAACTCCCTCAACAACAATTATTAACCCTTCTATATTGTTTAAACTACGGATTAATTCTCTTATCTTTAGAAATCTTTGGAGGTCTCTATCTTTTTTCATTGTCTACCCATGATGTTTTTCATAGATTCAAGTACTTCAGCATGTTGATCAAAGTATTTTCTAACCGGCTCAAGAATATCTATCAGGTACTCAGCTGCCGCATCTTTTAAATCAAGAGGATGTATACTTCCCTCTGAATAATCTTTTACCAATTCATCTACTTCGTTATACTCCCGATCCCCTTCTCTGGTTTTTATAACTACTGTCTTTTTCTCATCCTTAAGATACGGGAATATTACGTATCGATATAGATAGATAAACGGATTCTTATCTACTTCCCTCGGTGGACAATAACCTTTCCTTATCTTTTTACGTATATCCTCTTCACTATCATGAATAAATATCGCTGTATGCGGCTTACTTTTAGACATTTTCGAGAATATTCTCTCCTCCTTTGATAAAGGCACCTCTGAATCGAGAGCTGGTAACAGTGGTGTATGTATAAAAGCTGGTTTTTTCCTATTTAATGCACTTGAAACATCACGAGCTAGCATATGCGCCTTTCTCTGGTCAATACCTGCTCCGGCAACATCCACATCTAGCATAAATATATCAGTAACCTGCATTAGGGGATAGATCAACCAAGCAAATTCACGTATTTCATCTGTTTCTCTTCTACCTATAATCGGCAGACTTCTAATAACTCGCCTAAGACTGGTTTTCTTAGCTACTTTAACCAGCATTTCCCAATATCCTTCTTTTTTAACTAAATCATCTGCCCACATAAACTCCACTCTAGGCCCATCTACTCCCATCGCCTTAAAACTATGCATGAAATATTCTCCAGCAACCCTAATTTTCTCCATATCCCCTCCAAACTTATTATTTATCCATGAATGCCAATCAGCTAGTAGCACAGTTAGCTTCATCCCAGTTTTTATAAAATGCCTCATTTTCCTAGTGGTTACAAGCCCTATACCTAAGTGTATAAATCCAGAGCATTCAAACCCCCAATATACCTTGGGGTTTTCATTCTCTGTGAAAATTCGCTTTAAATCCTCTACAGTTATTATCTCCTCTGCTCCATCTCTAAGCATCTCTATTTTTTCATCTATATTCACATCTATCACCATTATCCTACGTATCTACACTATAATGCAGTCTCAAAATAATAATTTTTTATATCCAATAAATCTTAAAAACTAGATGTTTCCTTACGTTACGGCATCAAATAGAGAAAAATATGGGGATTTTGTCGCCCGCGCCTAACCCTCTAAACCCTCCTCGGGGGGCATAGCGCCCATCCTCGGGTCAGGCTCTCACGCGGGCTTTAGGGGCAGAGTGTGCCGTGTATGGGTAGGTCGTCCCATCATTACATCAGGGAGACCCGTCGTACACGGCTCCCCTCTCCCAATCTCTATATCAATATGATTTACTTTAAAATTTTCCTCTTTTTCTAACTACTTCAAATATATAGTCAAAATCTATTTCAAATGCTGTCACTGGAAGCGTAAGCTGGAAATTACTGAGCACTTTGGGGTGTATTTCCCCAATCAAACCAAATTCAAGTTTTCCTATGTAGATTTTACCTACTCTACCAGATATAAAACTCGGGTGTTCTGTCTCAGATATTTCATAGTTGTCTATTCCCACAGTCTTCATCATACTGTCAAATATCGATTTTATTTCCGAATAACCCGTCTCAGAACTTATTATGACTGCAGCCATCTTTTCCTTCTCGATAACCTTATTCTTCTTAACCATTACTACGGGACCGATCTCGAATAAATACTGTGGGTATTCGGCACTCTTCGATCTATAAAGGTTAGTTAGTAAAGAAGGAATCACCCATGTTCTTAATATTCTATATAACATACTCTTAGGCGCCTTAACTTCTATATAATCATCTGGCTTTATTTCCATCTTAACATACTGTTCTTCTGGATTAGTTAGAACAGGGTTAATCGCCTCTTGAAAACCGAATCCTATCATCAAATCTATTATCTTATCCCTAACTTTTTCTTTTAGAGATGCATTGCCCATCGTATACAATGAAGGCATCTCAGGCTGGATACGCCAGAAACCATATCCTATAGCAACTTCTTCTACAAGGTCAACAGGATGTAATATATCCACTCTATATGGAGGCACTACCGCCGTTACATTTTTCTTTTCCCTATCATAGAACGCAGCAAATCTAGACGCCTCTAAAGCCTTAATAACTTCCTCTGGAGAAAGCGTTAACCCCAATAAATCAATTATCTTTTTATGACCGATGCTTATTTCCCTATACTCTAGCTTAGGGGTTTCAAACGTTTTCTTTCCGTGAACTATCTCAACGGAATATAACTCTCCTCCATAGTCCGCTAATGTTGTAACTAAGATATCCAATGTCTTACTTATAGTCTCTAGATCTGTTCCAGTTACATCGATAAAGATATCTCTCACTCCAGGAGCAAGAGACGTGTAAATACCATTAATAATGGGTGGAAAAGA
>JALTNJ010000289.1 GCA_027000765.1 Nitrososphaeria archaeon
ATACTCAGCTAAGCATTCGCTTAAGAAGACTCTGGACATCGGGTTCTACGGAGGTATGGTAATGGGGCTATTCAACGTCGGACTGAGCCTATTGGGTATAACCATATTATACTACCTATTCAATAAAGATCCGGAGTTGATAGTAGGCTTCGGATTTGGAGCGAGTCTAGCAGCTCTATTCGCACAGCTTGGGGGAGGTATATATACCAAGGCCGCTGACATAGGGGCTGATCTAGTAGGTAAAGTTGAGGCAGGTATTCCTGAGGATGATCCTAGGAACCCTGCTGTCATTGCGGATAACGTAGGAGATAATGTTGGCGACGTAGCTGGGAGGGGCGCAGACCTATTCGAGTCGATGTCTGCCGAGAACATCGGTGCAATGATCATAGGAATCGCGTTAACCGCAGTAACTGGTAAGGAGGTCTTTATAATCTTCCCACTGCTGGCTAGAGCCGTAGGTATTCTGGCTGCAGTCCTTGGAATACTCTTTGTAAGAGGCGATGTAGAGAAGAATCCATTTATCCCACTTCGTAACGGTATGGTGGCGACCACGATATTCGCATTAATAGGCTTTTATGTCTTAATTATGGAGACCATTGGAAGCATCCACCTATATTACGCCGCTATCTCTGGTGTGGTGACAAGCGTATTAATCCTATTAATCACAGACTACTATACAGGATATCACTATCGGCCTGTAAAGGAAGTCGCTGAAGCCAGCCAGACAGGACCAGCGACAAACATCTTGTCAGGGTTTGCTGCTGCATTAGAATCCACAGTACTGCCCGTTGTAGTAATATCCATCGTTCTAATCGCCTCATACTATCTCGGCATGGGATTTGCAGATGAATTCGGCTTGAACCTACATATAGGTGGCGTATATGGAACTGCTGTAGCGACGATGGGAATGCTTTCCGTAGCCGGCTTCGTCCTAGGTCTTGACGGTTTCGGTCCAATTGCTGACAACGCTGGTGGAATCGCAGAGATGTCGGGGCAGCCTGAAGAGGTTAGGAAGGCTATTGACAAATTTGATGCTGTCGGCAATACAACCAAGGCTCTTACAAAGGGTTATGCGATGGGATCAGCCGGGCTTGCAGCCCTATTATTGTTCCAGGCTTATCTAGACATTGTCCATATATCGTTCCTCGATCTACTTCAGATAAAGAACTTGATTGGACTCTTCATAGGAGCCCTATTGCCATTCTTCTTCAGCAGCCTAGCTATTAGAGCTGTGTCTAAAGCGGCAAAAGCCATGGTCGAGGAAGTTAGGAGGCAGTTTAGGGAGAATCCAGGTATACTCGAGTGGAAAGTAAAGCCAGACTACGCTAGATGTGTCTCTATAAGCACCTTAGCGGCACAGAAGGGAATGGTCCTCCCAGGACTAATACCGTTGCTTGGACCATTGGTAGTTGGATTCATCTTCGGAGCAGATGGAGTCGGTGCCTTAAACATCGGTGCAACATTCTCTGGATTCATACTTGCTATGATGATGAACACGGGTGGCGCTATCTGGGATAATGCTAAGAAATACATTGAACTAGGTTTCTTCGGAGGTAAGGGCTCTGAGGCTCATAAGGCGGCTGTTGTCGGAGATACTGTGGGAGATCCATTGAAGGACACCGCTGGACCATCGCTTCACATATTGATTAAGCTGATCAACACGTTCTCACTAGTATTTGGACCACTGTTCCTCGTATATTATCTTCTGTAAATCCTTTTCCTTCTTTCTTATAACCAACTCTTTTAATTAAATTTCTATTCACTAGTCTGGTAGGAGTTTATATGCTAATGCCATGAGGATAGTTATCAAACTCATTCCAGTATATAGTGGAGCATATAACCCTATGTTGACATACATAAGCCCGCCTATATACGGTGTTGGGAATCCCAATAAGTTTCTCAGAGAATCTATTCTTCCATAAGTAGTGGCCCTCGTCTCGACATCGGTTATTTTGAAAACAAGTTTATTAAAACTCGGTATCCAAGAGGCTATAGATATCCCGAATAATGCCCATGTTAATAGTAGTATCCTAGTATCTGTAACGAAGAGCATCAAGAGTATCATAGGGATACCCATCAAATTAGAGAACATATAGATATATTTCGGCTTTACCTTATCGGTAACCCTGCCAAATATATATTGGCTTATGAACCAACTGGCATTCTGGATACTTAAGGCCAAGCCAAGATACTCTGGCCCAAGGCCGTATAGGTCGTTTGGGATAGCATTTAATATGAATATCCAAAGGCCCCAGCTAATCCGCTCGAGGACGAATGGAATCAACACAGATAACTCAGTCTTCTTTGGAATGAGAATTCTCCTGAGATCAAATCTACTTTTCTCTTTTTTAATCTCAACATCTCTATATAGAGCTAATGGAACCAAAGCTGGTAGGAATATCACTGAAGCTATCAAAAAAGTAGATGAATAATCGAGATAGACATATATTACTCCCCCTACGGATGGGAATATCGTGTATATCAAGCTAACTACGCTCATGACGCTTCCAAAGGCCGCTCCTACTTTCCTTACGTCGCCTGCTTCTCCTACCATGCTTCTTAGAGCCGGCATACTTAGTATAAAACCTAGGTCGATTAGGACTTGTGCCGATATAATGTGAAATAAAGTGTTTCCTAGATAAAACATGAATGTACCCAATGCCCTTAAGGTAAGTGTGAATATAGCTACTTTTCTCCTCCCGAGGGTATCTGCAAAATAACCTGCAAATGGAAGCAGTAACGCGGATATCAATGAGGATATCGTGGATGTCAGGCCTAGGATACTCATGTCGTATCCTGAGTCTAATATATAATTCGGTATAAGGGGAGAGGCTATACTCATAGCTATGCTGGCTATAACCATATATATTGTAAGTAAGAAGAGGTTGTTGTCCTTACCCATATTTACACCGTATCCCAATAGGCCAACTTCATGCTTAGATATTCATTCAGCGGCGTCTTCCTATATATTAAGAAGAGCTGTAGTCACATATGCCTCTACTAATGCAGCTATAAATAATAATGGCATAATAACCTTTACTATTCGCCAAAGGTAGTTTATATAGGTTTCGGATAACTGTTCCCCTTTAAAAGAGGTCTTCACCGCTAGTCTAGCTAGTTTCAAGCCGAGTACGGTGGAGTATATGAATGCAGGGATCTCAAATATCCCATGTGGCACGATGCCCATTAAAGTATACATCAATCCATATGAGGCTGATACTTCCGTAAGTATCCCACCTATTAAATAGCCGTTAAATAATAGTGTGAATACGGGGAATAAGCCAAATATAGGGCCTAATGAGACATTTAATGCAGTTACCAATGTATTTCTACTGAATATTAGGAGGAACATACTAAGCTTGTTAATCTCTACACTACTCCCATTTCCCCCAATACCATTTATATTATAAACCATCTTAGCTATATCCATAATATTCTGTGAATGCTGTATCCCAAGTAAAATCCCTACACTAAATATGGTTATGGATATAAGGGTGAAAAAGAGGGTCTCCCTATCGATGGACATTTCATCAACACCTATAAACAATCATAATAATAACATACTACTTGGGGTTCAATAACAATTAATATGTGTTATGAGAAAGAGGTTTAAAAAGATTGATTTATTTCTCAAAGACCACTTTCTTTACGTTCATACATTTACCGTAGACCTTCAACTTATTCATATCCCCGACTATCCTCAGGGTCTTTACATTGGATATCTTATGTATCTTCTTATCAAATATCTCTGGATCCACATCCTTGAATACAAGCTCATCTATATTCATGAATAGCACTTTTTTATCCACATCCTCCAACTCTTTTCCCGTAACCTCAAGCTTGTCATGGCCCTGGATAACCATTATATTTTTATCAATTCCTTCAACCATTCCCGCTAATGTTATGAATAGGCTCATAGCCTCGTTTAATGCCTCTCCAATGGTTTTATCCATCTCACGTGATAAGCTTGATAGCTTGTTATAGATCTTCTTATCTATACCCCTAATTGTAATAGTCCCTTTACTATCCCTCTCCTCTCCAGACATTTTACATCACCTACTACATTAAATATCATACATGCTTATAAAGTTTTACATGTTTTACAAATATGAAACGGTTATTTTCTGATAATTTCATAGATAGCTCCTGTATTTACCTAATTTATAATAACTAAATGTGTAAAATAATTTGTTTGGTGTCCTTTAATGCCAAATTCAAGTGAATCTAGGTCAATAATGTTGCTAGGAAATGAGGCTGTTGCATATGGTGCTGTTGAGGCGGGGCTGGAGTTCGCCGCTGCCTATCCTGGAACCCCGTCTACCGAGATTGTTGAGACTCTGTTTAAACTAGCTGATAAATATGGTTTCTATGTTGAGTGGAGTACTAATGAGAAAGTCGCCTTAGAAGCTGCTTATGGAGCGGCAATTGGTGGTGTGAAAAGCTTGGTGGCGATGAAGCATGTGGGTGTTAACGTTGCTATGGACCCACTGTCGACAAGCGCCTACACTGGCGTCGAAGCTGCATTTGTCGTGGTGTCTGCGGATGACCCTGATATGTGGAGTAGCCAGAATGAACAGGATAATAGATGGTATGGAGTCCGGAGTTATATTCCTGTATTGGAGGCTGGTTCGGTGCTGGAGCTCAAAGATATCACCATCGAGGCTTTCAAACTGAGTGAACGATTTAAACACCCGGTTATTCTAAGGACAACCACTAGATTAGGGCATTCTAGAGCGCCGTATATTATAGGTGAGCTTGTGGAGAGAGCTCCAAGGGGCAAGATCATTAAGAATCCTAAGAAGTACTCTGTTATCCCGGCACATGCTAGGCAACTCCGTAGAAAACTCGTGGAGAGGTGGCTTGAGATTGAGAAGTATATGGATACAGCCGGTTTCAATTGGATAGAAGGGGATGGAGATTATCTAATAGTTACATCTGGGTTGGCATATGGATATGTGAAGGATGCATTATCTATCATGGGAATTAGGAATTATAAGATATTAAAACTATCGGGAATGGTTCCTCTGCCCAGAGGTCTTGTAAAGAAGGCTTTGGATGGCGCCGAGAAGGTTCTAATAGTTGAGGAGCTGGAACCCCTAGTCGAGGTTTTTCTAAAGTCATACGCATATGATGAAGGTTTTAACATCGAGATACATGGAAAGAACCTTATCCCACTAACTGGGGAACTGAACCTGAATAAGGTGTGTATGGCATTATCCAAGTTTTTCAAAGTAGATTATCCATATAACCCTATTGAGGTAAATATAGAGGAGTTCGGCTTACCCCCTAGGCCGCCTGTTCTCTGCCCAGGCTGTCCCCATAGAGGTACGTTCTATGCATTGAGAAAGGCGGTTGCAAAAGCCGGGGTAAAGCCGATTTATAATGGAGACATCGGCTGCTATAGTCTAGGAGTTCTCCCACCGTATAATATGCAAGACACAATTGTCGAGATGGGTGGAAGCATAGGCTTTGCCAACGGCTTTGCACATATCTTGTCCGATAAAGAGATCCCTATAGCAATTATTGGGGACTCAACTTTCTTCCACAGCGGCTTACCTCCTCTAGTAAACGCAGTATACAACCTAGCTCCAATGCTTGTATTAGTCATGGATAATAGGGTGACGGCCATGACAGGCGCCCAACCACATCCTGGTACTGGTTTCTATCAGGATGGTAGGGATGCCCCTATAATCGATATTGAGACTGTGGCAAGAGGCATGGGTGTGAAGCACGTCATTAAATTCGATCCATATAATATCAGTGAAGCAGTTGAGAAACTGACTGAGGCATTGAAGCTTGTTAAAGAACAGCGGTTACCAGTGGTCGCGGTCGCTGTAAGAGCCTGCTCTCTATATATTGACTCCATTGCGAGGAGAAAGGGTATTGAGAGGCCATTATACTCTATTGACCTAGAGAAGTGTACTGCATGTGGAATTTGCTATAACGCTTTCTCATGTCCAGCTATAGTGCCTCTAGAGGATAACAAGGCTTCTATAGACCCGACTCTCTGTGTAGGCTGCGGTGAATGTGTATATGTCTGTCCATATAACGCTATTTATGCCGCTAGACCATGGACAAAGGAGTTTGAGTCATTATGGTGGTGACTATGATGAAAAATCTGAATATATTGGTAACTGGAGTAGGTGGTCAAGGTATAATCACCTTTGGAAGAGTGTTGAGTAGCGTATATAATAAACGGGGAATTAGGGTTATGATGGCTGAGACCCATGGAATGAGTCAGAGAGGAGGCAGCGTCGAAGTTCATATAAGGATAGGGAATATCCACTCACCATTAGTCCCAATAGGCGGAGCAGATGTAATAATAGGTCTAGAGCTTATAGAGACCATGCGGGTTCTGAAATATGCAAACAAAGATACCATTATAGTAGCTAACACTAGGATGATTAGGCCCGCTCTACCAAAGATAAATATGCCAAACCCCGATGACTTAGTTTCAAAGGCGGAGTCTCTTGGAATTAGGATATTAACGGTAAATGCACATGAGCTAGCCCTAGAGGCAGGTAGCGCTCTCTCTGTGAACATGGTAATGCTAGGGGGATTAGTTGCATTAGACATGCTTCCAGGAAACGTTACTAAAAAGGAGTTCTTAGATGTAATTAGCGGCCTAAGGATGAGTGAAATCAATTCTAAAGCCTTTGAAATGGGATACCACGCTGTGAAAACACAACTATAATAGCCTTGTCATCCAATGGAACATATCTTTCTTTATATATGTCGAGCCACTATATACCTATCACTATTTGATTTGATGGCGATTTGAATTGAAGATTGGCGATTTGAAAATTGGAATGAATAACGTGACTGTCGAAGGCACGATTACCGAGAAAGGCGAGACGAGATCCTTTGTATCCAGGAAGACTGGTAGGAGAGTTTATATTGCAGAAGCCAAGCTTGCCGACGAGACTGGTGAAATTACCCTAGTCTTATGGAATAGGCAGATAGAGATGGTTGAGGAAGGCGACAAGGTACTTGTTGAGAATGGATACATCAATGAATTCAACGGCAATCCACAGCTTAATGTGGGCAGATACGGTAAGCTTGAGAAGTTGGAAGAGTAGCTATATGGCTACCATAAACTAATCGAATATCCCATTTTCTATTTTTTTATTTTATACCCGGTTTCTATAAAGACGATGTTATCTTTTTAACCTAGTTTCTTAAACATAAATTAATTGGTCTCACACTATGGTATTGTAGCCATAGTAGTGAGAAGGTGATATAAACAACATGGAAGACATTGATCTAAACTTTATAGAAGATATTATTAATAGGAATATCCGTGAGCATCATAGGAGGATTATTGTTCTAGAAGGAGAAGCACATAAATATTTAGATAAAATAGTCGATCTCTATACATCTATTCGAAAAAATAAGTATCTCCTTCTACTGTCTGGTAAAGAAGACAGGGATGAGAGTCCCTGGGTTGAAAGTTTTGTTTCTACCATAAAGAATCATGTCGATGAAGGTCGTATACAATGGGGCTATGTACCCTTTAAGGATCTTGAGCGTATAATGGGCACTACATGGGACTTCTTGATAGCCGACTTTAGGAAGGACCTTAGGCCAAATGACTTGGGTAGGTTGATTGAGGTTGTTAGAGGCGGGGGCCTGATAATATTCCTCTCTCCAAAGCGTGAAGACTGGAAGAACATGATAGTGCCATTCCATAAGGATATGGTTACAGACCCGTTTACAGAAGCAGATTTAAAACCGATTTTTATCAGGCATCTAGTAGAGTCGTTGGAGGAGTCCGAAGGAATTTTCTTTATAGATGAGTCAGGGGAGATATATGGCAATACATACGAGGCTCCTCCTCTTCAGAGACCCGAGCCAATAATACCAACTGGAACAACCTTCCATGAACTAGTCTATAAAATAGCGTTGACACAGGATCAGGTGGATGTTATCCATGCAATTGACAGGATAAGTATAAATGGGGGTAGCGTAGTCGTAACCGCGGATAGGGGGCGGGGAAAGTCAGCCGCAATCGGACTTGCAATAGCAGGGGTCATGCATAGGGATGCGAGGAATAGCGGTGAAAAGATGAAGGTGGTGTTAACATCGCCAGAGCCTGTTAACGTGAGAGAGGTCTTTAACTTCATCGCTAGAGCACTATTTAGGCTGAAGGTGAAGTTCTCAACTAAAAAGAGGGATGGTGCGATAATTGAGTTAAACAGCCAATTGGGTCAGGTGAAGTATGTATCTCCTATAGATGTGTTTAGGGAGAGGCCTGACATGCTTGTGGTTGATGAAGCCTCAGGCGTCCCCGTTGGCCTGTTAGAAGGCTATGCAGAGCGATATGACCTAACCATTTTCTCTACGACTTTACATGGATATGAAGGTGCTGGTAGAGGATTTCAGATACGGTTCCTACCTCTACTTAGGAGATATCGTGGGAAGAGGCTTATTGAGATCCACATGAGCCAACCAATTAGGTATGGCGAGTTGGATCCTATAGAGCGATGGCTCTTTAAAGCCCTCTTCCTAGATTCAGATCCAGCGGAGTTCAGTGAGGATAAGATCAGTAAAGTGGCTCCAAAGAGAACTAGATATGTAAAGATCGATCTCGAGGACTGGCTTTTTAACAGGAAGGATAAGCTACGTGAGTTCATAGGCATCTACATATATGCACATTATAGAAACAGGCCTAACGATATAATGATCCTATGCGATGCCCCTCATCATTTCGCTAGGTGCCTTAAATATGATGGTCATGTTGTAAATAGTCTTCACCTATGTTACGAGGGAGGCATGTCTGAAGACGGTGTTAGGAGAACATTGGCCGGTGCACCGCCTTCTGGGCATCTCATTCCCACCGTCCT
>JALTNJ010000290.1 GCA_027000765.1 Nitrososphaeria archaeon
GTCAAGTACGAGAATAAACCCGTGTTGATACATGTTGTTGAGAGCGGTAAATACTATTGGAAGATAAATATAGAGTTCCATTACATGGATTCCCAGGGAAGACCTCTGGAGACCGCTACTGTACAGATAGATGTAGGCAACTCCAAGAGATTTGACATAAAATATCATGGTGAAGACGGCTCGGTTAAGTATCCCGTGATACTCCATACAGCCATACATGGGAGCCTAGAGCGGTTCTTGTACGAGTTTCTAGAGGAGGCGGCGAAGATGGAGAAGGCCGGTAAGAAGCCCATGCTTCCCGTATGGCTCTCGCCGACACAGGTCAGGATAATCCCTGTGTCAGCGAACTACCTTGATTATGCCTATAATATTCTAATGATGCTTAGAGACTCCAACATACGAGTTGACATCGATGATAGGGATCTGACATTGGCGAAGAAGATAAGGAACGCTGAGAAGGAGTGGATTCCATATATTGTTGTAGTCGGTGAGAAGGAGGTTAAGGGCAATAGACTGAGTGTACGTGTCAGGAGTGAAGGTGGGAAAGAGAGGAAAATGACTTTGTCAGAGCTTATTGAACATGTAAAGACCGAGGTTAAAGGATTTCCATTCAGAGGGTTATACTACAGTGAATTTGTTTCGAGGAGGCCGGAGTTCGTCTAGAAATTAAAGAACTTGTCTAGGCTCCTATACTCCCTATCTATACGTAGCTTTTCCAAATCGATGTCAAGGACCTCCAGGATCTGCTCAAGTGTTGATTTCAGTAGCTCTACATATTTATTCGTATCTACCTCCCTGATGGATTTTACGAGTTCCAGGGGAGCGGCTCCATCACGATCCTTGGTCTTGATAATCCTAATAATCGTACCCGGCTGCACCTCTATACCCAGTACTCTCTCAAGTTTTCTAGCCGCCTTAACATGCTGGGGAGTAGTCTTGGTATATGCTCTAAGCGGTTTGCTTAGGGTTACTGAGATAGCCAGCTCTTCCAGCGGCACTTCACCAGCCCTGAGCTTTTTCTCAGCGTTTACAATAATATCCTGAATCTTCTCCTTAGCCTGGTTAAACTCCTCATATGAATTGATTCCCTTAAGTATCTCCAGAACCTCATAGAAGATATTCTTGATAAATGGTGGTGTACTACTCTTCTTCCCCAATAATCCCTTTACATCTATTCCACCATCAGTCAATACGCCAAAGTAGTTCTTCTTCCTATTGCTGAGGACTACATACCTATATATCTTGTCTATCTCCAACTTCAACTTAAGGTTCTTCTCGATCTCACTCATGAACTCCTTAAGCCTCTGTGGATCAGGGTTCTTGATGAAGAGGCTATCTGTATCACCATATATAACCTCCAACCCCTTTTCACGGGCCTTTTCAATTGATGTTGTAATAGCATATCTACCAAGTAGTGTAATCGCCTCTGCAGCAGGTAGATAGTAGAAGGGGAATGTCTCTGCCCCTATCACCCCATACATTGCATTGATAAATACCTTGAGAGAACCTTGTGCCACTTCATAGAACCTTCTCTTCTCTGTTGAGAGAGTCTTCTCCTTAGCCAGTTTCTTGAAGACAAGGACTCTAACGTCTCTAATCGCCCCTACAAACTCGCTTATCAATCCCTTTCTCTGGGTACATATCCATGTCGTTGACCCTGGAACCTTATTCTCCCGGCATCTTACGTGAGGGCAGTTGACTGTCTCATAGGATATGTTGAATTCCTTCATAATGCTTGGATATAGGCTGGCGAAGTCAACTACATGGACATTGAAATGTATACCTGGAACCGGCTCTATAACAATGGCGCCCACATATTTCTTACCCTTTGTTATAGGTTCTAGATGCTTCCTACCACCTTTACCCGCTATCTCCTGCGGCAGTGGAATGAGGTAGTTATGCCTCCTATGCTCATATATAAGCCTATTCTTAATCCAGTTGGATATAGAGAGTCTACATACATCGTCTATTGTCATATTAGCGATCCTACTTATCATAGTTACTAGTCTCATAACGAGGTTGTGGTTGAACTCAGTGAGTTCATAGGTTAGCTCTGCATCTACATATGAATACTTTAGTATCTCCTCCATAGTCGCCTCTTGAAATGTCTTGTCCATAGACACCTTACCCTTACCCAGCAATGCACGTGCAACTGTGTCGAGTGAGACTATGTCGTATGCGTTTG
>JALTNJ010000291.1 GCA_027000765.1 Nitrososphaeria archaeon
CCCACCCCCTCCTCCCCCTCCATTTTATTTATCGGCTACTTTTACCATATTTGTATGGTATAAACCTTATTTAATACCTATTTTTCGGCAATTTTTGCCATATCAATCGACATATCCAGAAATTATTGCCTCCAATATTTAATTTTTATGGAAATTATATAGAATTTAGTTATAAAGCTCTATAACTAGTGGTGTATGTATATGAATGTAGTTGAAGTGCTAGATAGAGCTGAACTAAACAAGTTCCACTATATAATTCTCGGCATAACATCACTGATATACATGCTTACAGCGATGAACGTCATGTTAATTGGGTCTGTGGTGAGACCGATTGCAGCTGAATGGGGCTTAGACGTGGTTACAATTGGGAGGCTCATCAGCATAGGCTTTCTAGGAATGTTCTTCGGAGCATTGATATTCGGCAGACTCTCTGATATATTGGGGAGGAGGAGGACAATTGTAATCGTACTTGCTATTGAAGCTGTCTTCACAGCGTTACATGGCCTCGCATATGACCTTACAAGTATGGAGGTACTCCGTTTCCTAGCTGGAATAGGCCTCGGCGCTGCGCTCCCACAGCCAGGGATATATATCTCTGAATATGTCCCAGCTAAATATAGGGGGCGTTTCCTCGGTCTAGTGGAGACAGCGTGGGTGTACGGCGCCTTATTAGCGTTATTATTCCCCTATGTCATGATTCCGACATATGGCTGGAGATACACTTTCCTAGTGGGGTTACTACCACTAGTATTAATCCCGCCGGTATTGCTCTACCTGCCTGAGAGCATTAGATTCTTGATCAAGAAAGGGGAGTACGATGAGATTAAAGAAATCCTCGCCACGAATAGATTGGCTGACAAACTAGATGAGATAGAGTTTACTATGCCTTCCACGAAGAGATACAGTGTATGGGATTTATTCTCAAAACGGTATATCAAGAGGACCATTCTCCTAGCAGTGTTATGGGCGGCGTTAGTATACACCTATTATGGTGTGTTTATATGGCTCCCAACAATATACTCTAAGGAATTCAGCCTGACAATAGTGAAGTCACTAGAGTGGGTATTGATCATAACTTTGTTCCAGATACCGGGATATTATTCGGCAACATTCCTACTAGATAAAATTGGGAGGAAGAAGGTCCTGGGAATTTATCTCGTGCTTGCAGGAATCGCATCAATGGCATTAGCTCTTAAGATAGAAATAATGTGGGTATCGATATGGAGCATTGCAATATCATTCTTCAACCTCGGTGCATGGGCAGGGCTATATACATATACACCGGAGCTATATCCCACGGATATCAGAGGCCTTGGAACGGGGTTTGCAGCCAGTATTGGCAGGATTGCAGGGATACTAGCGCCAATGATAACTGGATACCTATATGCAACGTCAGGTTTATTCGGGCCATACGCAATAATAGCATTCACACATATCATAGCAGGGGCTATTGTAGTGTTAATTGGAATTGAGACCATGGGCAGAACCCTAGAGGAGATATCGGAGGCATAACTCCTCTTTTTACATATTTATACTATATACACTTACCCGGGCATCTCTATCAAAATGACGTTTGACGACCAGCCGCTTATCTATCAAGAGATTAATGGCATATCTAACCGTCCTAGGTGGAAGGCCAGTCTTACTAATTATCTCCCTTGTGGTTAATGGCCCCTCATACTCCAAAACCTTATACACAAGCTTAGCACTAGGCGGCAGGTCTTCTAATGATGCGGTAACTGTCTGAGAACCAGCTCGCCTAGCAAGCCTCCTATCAAAGTCACTAGAGGTATCTATCCTAAGCCTCAGGAATTTTGCATCATACTCCGCCTTTCGAATGACGATTGTCTCTGTATTTATGGAGTGCCTTATTTGCCCGTCTATAATCAGTATATCCTCGTTAGGCCTAAGATCATCTATAATAATGGTGTTGGATGATGAAGTGATTATTGGTTTATGAGTCGGTATCAAGGAGTTTACTGGGACGATGGCAAATACATCGCCGTCCTTAATAATGGGGCCCCCCGCTGACAATGCATGTGCAGTTGATCCTGTGGGAGTAGCTATTATAACTCCGTCTGCATTATCCCTCCATATAAACTCATCGTTAATGGTAAGAGTGTATCTGATTAATTTACCACTATATTTTGAGAATATCGCCAGCTCGTTTAAAGCAGGAGC
>JALTNJ010000292.1 GCA_027000765.1 Nitrososphaeria archaeon
CGTATGTTTACACGAAAGATAAGGACGTGATAGACAGCATATCTAAACATAAAGACTTTATTAAAAGTGAAACAAGATCAAGTAAACTAGTCATTAATGAAGAGACAGATGAGTCTGGATATGAAAAAGAGTGGGCTATTAATGACTATAATATACGGATAAAGATAATTAGGAAATAGAATAGGAGGGAGGCTCACCACTCAAGATCCCGGTCATCTAGATCTCCCAATGGCCAGATCGATCATAGCCTCCAAAATAATTTATCATAAGTTAAATAAGAAAAATAATTAATTTAAGAAGAGGGGTTAAGTAATGCCTAAAATAGAGGTTTATTGTACATTGGAAGAGGTTAAGAGGTTCCTAGTAGAGAGTACAGCGAAAAACAAACTTCCCAGAAAGTATATCGTGGATCCTAAGTATATGTTTGAAAGACGTCAAGAGCAGGGTAAGATCTATATTGAAGCTGATGAAAAGAAAGATATCGAGGAAATTCATGACTTGGTGGTTGTAGAAGTTGATAACGTCCTTGGGATATCATACGAATCAAAAAGTGGCAGGACAAAATTAATATGGAGACAAATCCACAAAGATCTAGGTAAACTCACTGGAATAGCAAGTGGAAATACACTAGTTAATTTACTTGAGAGCGGTATAAAGAATATTAGAGTTTTTAAGAAGGAGAGTGGAAATGAGTAGTGAGATAAGTACCATTGTAGTAGTTACAAGAATTGAGAGTTATTCAGATCCAAAAAGCGGGAGAAGAGGAAAAAGAATTGAGTTTGTAAACGTACAGCAGCCGTCACCAATAGCAACCGTTGAGGAAAATCCTGAAGTAAAAATTGTTAAGGAAATGCTTATGCAACTAAAGACAATGGGGTTCCCACTTATTCAAAATACTATAAAGATGCCTAAGATGGTTCTATATCTCTTCCCAGAAGAAGAAGCGGCGTTGGATCTCGATTTTCAGGTTAATCATGTATATAAAATAATTTTTGAGAAAAATGGCCTAAAATTCCAAGATGTAACAGAAGACTATTATTATATATCTTAGTAGCCTAGCCTAGGAAATCCGTCAATTTTAATTTTTGTCTGGACACACCTGCAATGGTCTGTGAGATTTCCTTCTCTAATATTTCAAAGCGACTGACTAGATAATGGTCATCCTTTATGTATTTTACAAGCCTACGACCAATATCAAGATATTTGATTACGTTTTTAGGATGAACTGTCTGAGAGATCTCACCACCGCATTTAGTGCATCTACCATTAAGTGGGGGGCGTCGATAGGATCTACCGCATTTTTTGCATCTAAACATTTGGGAGGAAAAAGCACGTAGATTACCTATGATATCTGGTAATATGTGCTTTGTCAAGATCGCCCTAACTACTCTTTTAATGTCATCTTCATCAAATATCATATTCATAACCCGCATCTGCTTATCGAGCTTTTTCTGCATTGTATTCAAGGTTGTATATTTAGAAATGTTAATCTTTAACTCTAGTTGGCCAGGATAGCCTAGAGAAGAGTATCCATAGAATTTTTTCCCACTGCCAAGTATATTCTCGACAACACTGATTATATTGTTACTCTTTATTAGTTTGGGAGACGCATTCTCTAGAGTTAATTCATAGAACTCTTTTGGATAAACAATTTCAATATCCATATTATGAACTTGTGTATCAACTTCTTCTGGATGAAGGACAATGTTAATAAATAATGGAGCGTCCATTCTACCACCTGATGAGGATGGGAGATAAGCCTTAGAAAAATTGATTAAGACATCCAACAAAAACATTATCGCATCCTCGTCTCCATCACAGTCTCTTCTTTTAGCAGCATGCCATAGAGGATGAGCATATAATACAGATGCATTTGTAAAACCTATGATTCTACCGATGATCCCTACAGAAGTATGTGGCGATAGCCCTACCACCAGTTTCCCAAGGAGATCATCGACTTTCCTTACATTATAATATGGTTTAAGACCGTATACTCTGACTAGGAGATCATCTAGATAGTTTGCTATTTTTACTAGATGCTTTGCAGCTGCATAAGGAATAATTATGTCCTGTGGATAAAGTTCAACAACATCATCTTCCTTTCTTACTTTATATCCTAGTTTACGCGCTTGCTCTACTGTTATATGTATATCCTTAACAGTAAAGTGA
>JALTNJ010000293.1 GCA_027000765.1 Nitrososphaeria archaeon
ACCTCAATAGAATAGGATCCTCTCGATGTGTATACTAGGGTCCCCCGGACATCACTAATCTCTACCACCGGTGCCCAGCCTCCTATAAATCAGGAATTTATCGATTATCTCTACATGGGAGAGGATCATTCTACGGCAACAATATCTCTCCAAGCCTATTTTATCGAGGGCCTCCTTCGGATCCATACCACCCTCTACATACTCCCTAAACTTCCTATACTTATCGCCGATTACGGCGCCGCATGTAAAGCATCTAACAGGTATCATCATATCCCAATATCACCTATATGAAGTCTGTTTCCTCCTCCTAGGCCCAGGCCCACCGAATTTCTTGGGCTCAGTCCTCCTAGGATCACCAGCCAATAAGACTCTGTCAAAGTTTAGATAAACGTTTCTAAGCCTCTTACTCCTTGATGCGCCTACAAGAGCCCTAGCAATCGCTATACTAGCGGCCTCAGCCTGACCCATGAATCCACCGCCCCTAACATATACATCTATATCATACTGCCTAGCTATTGGATCCGCGAGTAAGAGGGTCTGGATAATTCTCATCCTAGCAACTTCAGGTGTATATACCTCGATAGGCACCCCATTGATCCTGACTTTACCACTACCCTTTCTAATCATGGCCCGGGCTATGGCCGTCTTCCTCTTACCTACGAAGAACTTTACTCCCCTACTCACTCACCCAACACCTCCTTAAGCCTCTCCTCAACAGGGACCCAGCCTATCAACCTAGAGATCTCCTCTAGATACATGTATGGATAGGAGTTCTCCCTATAACGAGCCTCCTCATAAACCTTGAATTCACCGGCTTTAATGAAGTCGGGTACACCTCGGTAGACCTTTAGACGTCTATATGCCTCCCTACCCTTAGTCTTCCTACGGGGCAGCATCCCCCTAACAACCCTCCTGAATATACCCTCTGGACTACGGGGGACAAATGGTCCATGGCGCCTCGGGTTGACGTTGGACCTTAGCCTCAGCTTCTTCATAAACCTCTCTAGGATACTATCCCTATTACTACCGGTTATAATAACCTTCTCAACATTCACCACGGTAACCCTATTACCGTTTAACAACTCTTTAGCTATTATGGATGCCAGTCTACCCATAACCATATTACTTGCATCAACTACTATCTCTTTAGACAATTATCTTCACCCCACTACCATTCGGATACTTATTTACCAACTCCTCAATAGACAATACCTCACATCCCGCATCTTTAAGCTTTTTAACCGCCATCTCACTAAATGAGAATGCGCCTACAACCACCTTATGATCCATGAAACCAGCTCCAAGAACCTTACCTGGAACCACCACTATATCTCCATCACTGGTATATCTATTTATCTTAGATATGTTTACAGCGACCCTCCTCCTCTTAGGCTTCTCCATAATCTCCCTGACACGCTTCCATATAGGCGCATCATATTTATTCGCCGTCCTCC
The DNA here is from genome assembly GCA_027000765.1 of Nitrososphaeria archaeon. Classification (GTDB taxonomy): domain Archaea; phylum Thermoproteota; class Nitrososphaeria; order Geothermarchaeales; family JDFR-13; genus Geothermarchaeum. The sequence goes on from JALTNJ010000293.1 coordinate 1,455, forward strand.
TAAGGAGGTTCAAGGTCTTTATCAAAAACTTGTTCTCAGGCTTCGACATTCTCCAGACTCACCTCATTAAGTGAAGAATAGAAATCATCAAGCTTCTTAATAACCTCATCAAATGCAAGCGACAATATCTCTATCGGCCTAAGCTGCCCAATAGACTCGAAATAGAGTATACTAGAGGACTCGTCGATACTCACCTTAATAAGATCTGGACAGGCCTCCATACATAACCCACATGTCGTACACTTAAACAGGTCCTTAACAATCAGCCGACCCTTTTCAACAGCCAATACACCCTTTGGACAGGCCTCTACACACTTCCTACACTTATCCTTACAGTCAGTCTTCTTAATCTTTATAACTGGAAGGCCTCTGACGACCGATACAGATACAGGAGACCACTTTGCATGATCCTTTCCACGGCCCATATACGCCCACATCTCGGCCTCAATACCCTGTCCAGGGGCTAGCCGGACTATCTCAATATCGCCGGACACAGGCTTTACATCTGGGTCCTTAGACTTTATATCTGAGGATAAGACTGTAATAGGCTTTTCCTTAGCCTCTATAGTAAGTGTCAACTCAACGTACTCAGGCTTCGAATCCTCTTCAACCGAAGTCTCCTCAGGCAAGGCATATTTACCCAGTGGCGTCGTTAGAGGAATCAGACCAAGTCTATGAGCTAGCATATCATCATTCAT
>JALTNJ010000294.1 GCA_027000765.1 Nitrososphaeria archaeon
ATCCCTCTCTAAGCCCGAGTAGGGTCTCTGGATGAGAGAGCTCCTTCGGGATACGCATACCCTCTATACTACGCCTAATCTTTGATATCGTCTCCTCAAGCACCACAGCCGGCTTGACCTTAGCCGATTTACCATGTGTCAAATAAGACTTGACTCCCCTCTTCAAGAACCTTAGGAAGCCTGGTAAACCAGCTTGACATATATCCGGCTCCTTCAAGACCCTAACCGAGTCACCCGATAGAAACTCTACGAGACCATCCTCGACGAGGATCCCCAGGGCATTATAAAAGCCTTTTAGGGAGAACTCCATATTCCTACTTCCATTATCACCATAGAACATCTTGTAATAACTATATTTAACGGGTGGATAAGCCTGCATCCTACGCCTTAAACGAGATAACAGGAAGTATTTGACTGGAATAACCAGGTCATACGTGATCTTTCCAAAGGAGTCGAACAATCCACATATCTCCTCGATGATAGTCCGTTTCTTCAGCTGAATATCCATCTCATGAATATAATCGCTATTTATAAGGGGCTGATAAACTGTATATAAGCGTCCAGCTACAAACTCACCGTGTTTAGCCTCATAGACATCCTCCTCAAAAAACTCCCTGTCGACAGTCAATATAGATACATAGTTCTCACCGATCTTTTCATAGATATATTTAATATCCTCCTTGAAATCCTCAGCGACTATAATAACATCATAATCACTATGTTTAGAAGCGTATCCAGCTATCCTAGAGCCGTATGCCAGGGCCGCGTATATGGAGAGGCCGAACCTCTCCTCAGCCAGTTTAATAGCATAGTCATAGACTTCTCTGTTTTTCACCAAGTAACACCCTAGCCTTCCTCAACACTTCCTCAGGGAAATACATCTTAGTCCACATATTCATGGATATCTTGATCCTAAAGTCATCTGCAAATATGGATTTACTTGGATACCCCCTATCAATCCACTTCCTCTGAATATCATTACCAATCTTACTCTTATCCAGATACTCATGTATCCTATTTATTCTATTGACAAACCTCTGGTTACTAAATATCCTCTCGGGATTAACCGTATAGAGATCCTCTAGGAATGAACGGCCAGTTAGGTCGCCCGTGTATATAAGTGGGTTCATGAGATAATCTGACGAGACGTATCTAAGGGCTAGATACATATAATGTAGGAACTCATGCGCCAATACAAGGGTCTGTAGCTCGGCCGGAGCATGCAAGAGGAATGGAAGATACATCTCCACAATCGGATGGATATACCCGCCTGAAAACCTATAGTTGATATTAGCGTAGACCACGGCAGTAACCCCGCCCTCATGTAGGAGGAGGCGCGCCTCAGGGATGATGGTTACAGGTGGATAAGGCAATCCACTGTTACTAGTTATATATTCAAGGCGCTCCCGCAGCTTGAAAATCAACTCGTATCCTTTTTTAGCGATCGACCTCTTAAGCTTCCCATTGAGGGCGTAGACGTTTACCGGGTCATAGCTGATAACGTATTTAAAGCTCATTCCTCTCTACACCATATACCTTAAACACAGATAATAATTTAATTATATAACCCCACTAATTTTTAGGATTTAACACTTAAAATACTATTATCCTACCGATAAACATATAGCCTAAATAATGTTAGGAAACTAACTAGACCCTCTCCAGACTATCCAGCAGCTCACTCGCATGCTTCTTAACAGCCTCAGTGATCTCGACGAAAACAGCCCCTACATTAGGCTGGCCATATATGAAGGCGGATCCAATTGGCAGGGTCAAGACCACTGGAAAACCGACTAAGTCCTCCTCTCCATCGATTATTATGAGGGTAGGCCGCTTCTCAAGAGCTTCCTCAATAACCCTACATAGGCCTAGGTTAACAGTCCCCTGGCGGTTGACGCCTCTTAAGACGGTGTTGAACAATGATTCATCAATATTAGGCGCCTCACCCCTCTTCTCCTGCCTATCAATTATACCTATATCTGGGACAATACCCTTGTTTAGGAGAGAGTATGTAACCCTATCTCCGACAGCCGCTACATAGAGGCCTCTCGACCAGATATTTTTTATACGGAGTATCATGTCGTCCAGTGTATCATCTACATAAACATCGCCGAGCGGCCTCCTAACAAGCCTCTGCCGCTCCTCAGGA
>JALTNJ010000295.1 GCA_027000765.1 Nitrososphaeria archaeon
CTAGTAAAATATTCTTCGGAATACCCTATGCATATGTGTCTACATGGATAGAGGTATTAGGCGAAGTATCTACATCTCCAAGTGATACTGTGGATGTCTATCTCGTCAATGATATGGTGTATCAGTTTATGGCGAGTAATGTCAGTAGCTTCGCTAACCAAAGTGGGGTAGAAGCTTCTCTAGCGCTGGATTACCTATCTATGTATCACCAGGCTTGGAACTCTTCATTCCCTAGTCGATACTATAATGTCTCTACACTACTATATTCTCCGTCTCCATTTGAGAGGGGAGAGTATGTCTTGGATGAGACTATCACTATATTGATGTCCTCCCAGGTTTTGACGCCAGATCTCCTATCGATGCTCAAGTATGAACATATGTATCTAAACATAACTAACTGGAGTGATGAGGCTCTCATAAACGATGTGGCTATAGAATTATTTAAAGAGCTTTCTCCCCAGCCCCCTCCAGATGACATCATAACATCATTGGTTGAGGCCCAGCCTCAGCAGCTTGACAAGGTTATCAGTGATATCATACGGAGCGAGTTGTCTGAGATGGTACCAGAAGGATACTCCAAGTATCTAGATGAAGTAATTAGGTATGCTTTTGACACAAGTAGTGATATAGAGGGCCTAGTCAGGTTAATTACAGATGATCTTATGAGAGAGATTATAGCCTCTCATCCCCCTCCACTTAAGGAGTATACTGCTGAGATTAAGGGCTTTGTAGATGACCCCGCGGGCCTAGTCATGTATCTCCCTATTAACGTAGTTCAGAATATAACGTCTATGAATGGATTGGTTACGGGCGTATTTATCGATGTGAAAGATGGTTATCCCGTTGATGAGGTGAAGAGAAAGATATACGGGGAATATGAGATTCTATATACAGAGACTACTGAGGAAACACGGAGAGACTGGCAGAACATGCTCCAACTATACACCGGATTTATAGATATAATAACTCTCTTTGGAGTAATCATATCATCTACAATAATCTTCAACACCCTCTCGATAAACCTTAGGGAGAGAATCAAAGAATATGCTACTATGAGGACACTAGGCTTCAAAATACGTGAGATCATTGGGATACTCGGGATAGAACATTTTATTATGGTAGTCATCGGCTCAATAGTAGGTGTCCCAATATCGATATATGCATCCAGATACTTCCTCGGATTGTATAATAGTGAGTTCTTCTCATTCGATACAGTGATCTACAGCACTACATATCTATTCGCTGTATCAGTACTCATCGGAGTATTATTCCTCACATTGGCTACCGCGGTGGTATCTATAAAGAGGATCGATCTCCCTAGGATAATTAAGGAGTCATCTATCTAAATACTTGACCTCCACTTTAATATTTTTGTATGAGTAACCTTGATGAGCTAATAAACATGTTTGAGGAAGCGGTTAGGAATAAGAGCCATGTTGTTCTAGACCCATATGACTATACCCTGCTTATGAAACTATTGGAGACAAGGGACTCTGTTAAGCTATATAATCTACTTGCTACTCTTGAGGAGGAGCATATTGAGGAGGGTGTGGGCGAGCCTTTTGAGATAGTCCTCCTTTATGATGGGAGGATGTTCAGGAGGATTATCAAGACTTTATCTAAATATACGGATAAGGAGGATGCCTAGTATCTTATTAGGGTTCCTTTTACAGGCTTTTCTTTCAAGGCCTTCTCCAGTCTCCCCTCAGCCAATCCATTTATGATGAGCGTCTCAATACCCTCCTTAGCCAGTCCATATAATACCTCTACCTTATGTTTCATGCCTCCAGTCACGTCTATACCGTGTGAGCTACTGAGATATTCCATGACGATGTCGATGTTCTCCCTAGACACCACTTCTATAAACTCTGCATCAGGATGTTTAAATGGGTCCTTCGTATAGATTCCATCCACTTCCTCACACATAATTATCCGGATACTATATTCGTCCTTAAGAGATAGGGATAGGAATCTAAATATCTCTTCAGTCGACATTATACAGCAGCCCTGTTTAAGATCGATACCCACATCTCCATATACCACTGGGACCATATCATATTCAAGGAGTGTCTTAAGTGGCTTGATATACATCTCCACTATCCTGGAATCCTCCGCTAGGGATATGCTTGAAGGCTGTATTGGAAACGCTTGTACACCGTTTTTAAGCAGCTCCTCCATAACAATCATATTCAGCCTAGAAGCATCATAGTGGACCACCGCCATACCATACTTACTTTCCCTGTTTACAAAGCCTTTATGCGTCTCGTATTTGGAGGCGGATACATGTGGAAAGCTTCCCCCGCCGTGGCCGATGATGACTCTATGACTAGTTGAAAGCGAGTCTCTTATCTCCTTGACCAACCGTTTAATAACCTCAACTCGAGGAGTATATGGCTTTCTCTTATCGGTTATCAGGCTACCACCTAGTTTAACCATATACAACTTCCTCATGCTCACTCCTCTCCCCACCTACTATATAGGGTATTCTCTATCCCCAGTATATCCAGAATCTTCCCGACTATAAACTTCTCCATATCCTCTATCGTCTCCGGCTTATGATAATATGTCAATACTGGGAATAGTATATGGACGTTGCATAACATCGATAGTTTATGTAGGTTCTCAAGATGTAATGGGTTTAACGGGGCTTCCCTAGGAACTATAACCAGCTTCCTATTCATCCTAATATGGTTATCCGCGGCTCTCAATAGGAGATTGTCTGATATGCCATTTGCAATCTTAGCGACTGTATTCATGGAGCATGGTATAATGACCATTCCACTCGTCTGATATGATGTGGATGCAATTGGGGCGTCGATCTCATCCTCATAATAAAACCTATCTACATAATCCCTTAACTCCCCTGCAATATCAATACCCAGTTCATAGTAGGCGACTCTCTCCGCCGCCCTTGTCAAGACAACATGTATCTCTATATCATGGGATTTAGCCTCTCTAATGAATCTCAATGCCAGTGGAGTGCCTGAAGCACCAGATACTCCCACGACTAGCCTCTTCCCATCCATCTCAATATACCTCTATCACCATCTACCTCGACAATATCCCCATCTCTCAATAAATCAAATATCTTTTCATCAACCTTATCAATCATGGGGATACCGGATATAATTGCTCCCACGGCGACTATCGGCTCCGCCTCTATATTCACAATCGCCTTGGGGGCCATATGGCTCTTAGCAAGCCTATATATTATGTATGAGCCGACCGTCGATCCCTTTCCCCGGGGGAATATAAGTATCTTATCCCTAATCGATTTCCCCTCCAGGGGATGCCCCTTTTCGACGATGACTCCGGTATTTGGATCTACACCGCCATAGAAGGATATTGGTTCTCTACTTAGTAGCACCTCTCCCCTTGCGAATCCCTTGGATATGCTTCTACCCTTAAACTCCATTATACCCACACCCCTCTCAACGCTGTATCAATGCATTTCTCTAGGTTAGCCACTTTTACTTTAAACCTGTTGACTCCACGGGAGTAGTAGAATGCCTTGGCTGAGTTCGTGACTAGCGTCTGGAATTTACCGAGGAGTGGAGCCACAGCCACGCAAGTATCAATTATAACCTTTGCACCTGATTTCTCAATAACCTCTATATACCCTAGTCTCTCAGCCTTTTCCCTAACTTGTCTAGAGGTTGTTATCCATAGCTCAGTGGCCACCTTCTTATCCTTGAGCAGCCTAGTTATCTCTTCAAGTTCCTTGAGTGAGGTATGTGGGCATCCTATCCAAACCATATCAACTTCTCTAAACTCATCCCTTAGAAATCCATATCCCTCCTCTATATCTCTCTTCGTTATTTCAATATAGTCCTTGGGAGCCTCAAAATCCATCCATTCCGCCGTTAACCCCTTTATGTGGAATATTGCTGCTCCCGCATATGTCGCTATCGAGGCTGCAAATAGCTTCAGGGACTCTAGATCGGCTTTATCCACACCCTCTATATATGGTATGCTATGCCCCGTCTTCTTTGCAATAGCGTATCCAAGAACGCTATAGTCACTTCTATACCTTAACTCTGTCTTTAGAACCACCCTTATCCCGGGCCTCCTATTCTCCTTTAAATGCATTCCATACATAGGTGTCTTACCTACTATAGCCGCGGCTAACGCTGATATACCGCTTTCCCTATTTGTATATGCCCCTAATACAGAGTTGGCGTATGCAACGGCTGAGCTCTCGCTCCACGCTATATGCTCACCCTTACTAGGTAGGTTGCCTACTAAATAGGGTGTACATGTCAGGGTTGGCTCAATACCCATGGACGTAAATATCTTAATTATCTCTCCCTGTTTCTCCATAAACTCCTTATCTATCTTCATCTCACGCCATCTACCAAGATCCACTCCCCCCGGGTTCAGTGTTGCCTTAACCTTCACCTTAGCTCCTCTGGAGAAGTCCCGGAGGAACTCTAGACCGGCGTCTCCAATGTTATGGTATGAGACGCCTGATATCTGGGCTGAGGATATTGGTATGAGGCGTTCTGCATCATATATCTTTCCTATGGCCACAAGTATCTCCATCGCCTTCCGCATACCCTCTCCATATTCACCTGCGAGTATCTTATCCTCCTCAGGCGTAAGATACACTTCTTAAATCACCTTCTTAAAATCCTCTCTCCTCTCGGGGTTATGGATAGTTGCGTCTATCCCCCATTTAGCTGTTCTTCTAGTCTTTTGATCAGCGGATGGATCCAGTGAAGATCCTATTTGATCTGGATAGACATATACGTCTCTATTAGGCTGTACCCTAGTTGCAATCGCCCACTCAACTTCATTAGGATCATATATATTTATATCCTCCTCCACTACAATAGCTAGTTTCAACGAAGAATGTCCCTTGAACGCTGCTTCAATAGCTTTTCTACCATCCTCCTCACTCTTCTTCCTTATCTTAATTACACAGTGTAGCCATGATGAGCCGCCTGGGGTAAGATATACATCTAGACAGTCTACACCGGCTTCCCTCACCGCCTTGAGGATAGTCGGCTCCCTCGAGAGCCCCATAAGTAGCTTATGCTCATAATCCCCTGGTAATATCGCGTGGTAGAATGCATTCTCCCTAACATATATCTTCTCAATCTTAACCACAGGCTGTTTCCTAACTATGTCATAGGTTCCAGTAAGATCGACGAACGGCCCTTCATCATGCACCTCATCCGTCAACTCCCCAATTAGGACGATCTCAGCCATGGTCCCTATTACACCGTCGAAATCGACGAGTTTAATCCGTCTAATGGCATTTGCAATATCAAGCTCGCTGACCCCTAGCTCGGGAGACATTGAACTGGCTATGAGGACTTCAATAGTGTTTCCAATACATATGGCGAATCTCCTCAGCCCCCTCTCAATATACTTATGTAGATGCCTAGGTACGATTCTTACCGCGAGTCTATCCTTGGATATCTGCATCATCCTATGGTATGAGGTGTTCAACCCATATTCCTCATCATGGGCCACCACTATACTCGAAGTGATATAGGGTCCACCGTCCCTGGGATAGTGGAGGAGTATAGGTAGCCTATCCAGGTCTGGATCCAACTCGATATACATATCATGCCCGACTATATCCGGCTTCTTACGTCTCTCCATAGTCTCCAGCAGATGATGAATCACCTCCTGAGGCGACACACCTAAGTATCTCGCCAGCCTCTTTCTTGTGCTCACTATATTTGCTAGGACTGGCCACTCCGACCTCTCCCCATTTCTCAATATTACGTTTTCGAATAGAATCGGTTTACCACGCGCCTCCCTTATCCTCCTAGCCACTTCATAGTCTACAGATACCTCGTCCTCCACCCTTATTAACTCGTCCTCGAGGAAACTATATTCTTCCCGTAGCCTATACATTTGATACTCCACCGTGGAAACTGCCTATGTCTAAAAATTCATACATATCTCCTTGGATATAATAATGTTCCAAGCCACATTTATGTGTGGGAGGGACCTAACTCTCCCCTGATTCCCCTATATCCTTCTCTAGATCTAGTTTGAGGAATCCTGCTGCCGCTGTAATAGACGATAGGAGGAGTGGGGGCACGCCATAGACAAGTGTCTCCGCCCTTGTATCCGGCATGCCAAAGACGATCATCAATACTATGATAATTCCTACTATACTTACTTGGGCGATTGTAAACATCCTCGTATATATCCTCAGCCTATAATATGCCCTTAATTCGAAGAGAGAGTATATGGTCCAAATGAATATCGGTATGGCTAGGGTCTCCAAACCATCTCTATCACCCCATATACCCAGTGTATCTGATGACGGCAGGAACATTGTGAAGACGAGCATACCGAGGATTAATGTGGCTATACCCGTAGCCATATAATACTTGTCCCCAGATTCTCGGAAGAGTTTTATCCAGGCCACGCCCCTCAGGAGTATGCTTATTGGATACGTGAATAACGCATATATGGCGGTTATCATCCCTAGAATCAAGGTGTTTGTAGCCGCGGAGAATAGGAATCCTACTGCACCGAATACCTTGACGAGGCGTCCCATATAGACATCTCCCGCCTTAATTATAGCTGGTTATAGGCCCTTGTCTTGGAGATGCGTCTACTCCCGATAATCCACCGACTCGACTACCTCTGCATAGAATCTGGCTATGTCTCTGGCTGAGAGTATACCCATCAACTTGTTTTCCTTGTCTACCACCGGCAGATGCCTGATGTTATTCTCACTCATGAGATACGCAGCCTTGCTCAGGGGCTTATCCACTGCTATGGTTATCAAGTCCCTTGTCATGACCTTCTCCAGCTCCTCATCCATAGACGTCTTTTCAGCTACACACTTAACGATATCCCTCTCCGTAAATATCCCTAGTAGAGTGTCTCCATCGGTTATCAATACGGAGCCCACGTTCTTCTCCATCATCTTTATAGCCGCATCCCTTATCGTGGATGAGGGCGGTAGAGTAACAAGCTTATCCTTGGGAGTCATCACATCCCTTACACGCTTACCAATATATGGACTCATATTATAATATAATAGTAAAACAATTATATTAACAATTTCTATTCATGTTTAAAAGGACTACATTTATAACCACGTTATAGAAAAAAATATATAATAACAAAGACATATTGATGTTTTTCACTATATTTTTTGATAAAAACACGGTGGCTGTCTAGATAGCTCCTGAGTTAGACGATGCATCCCATTGGCTGGGAAATGCATGTCTCCACCACTGTTTTACCAGCTTTATAGTTTTAAACTGCTTCTAGTTATTTGATGAATAGAGTATCTGGGAGAGAATGGTTGGAGCCAGTTGCCCTAGCAATAATATTGATCTTCACCATATTGTTCTATGTTGAGGCCGTGTCTAGAGACGGTCTTGTCGTTGGTATCGACGCCCCTTATTACATGATCCAGGTTAGGAATATCCTCCGTACCGGCCTTATGAAATATGGGGATCCACCCCTGGTATTCTATATCCTCACGGTATTCACGATATTATTTGGTGGGATTGAGACTGGATTCGTCATCGGGGTCTCAGTCCTCGCAGCCATATCGGCTCTCCCATTCTACCATCTTATGAAGGAGTTCTCCAAAAGCCGGATACCTGCTTTTACAACCCTCCTCCTCATACTCTATTATCCCAGCTATATCAGGATGCTGGGCGACTTCGTCAAGAACCAGTTTGGCATAGTCTTCATGGGCCTAGCCTTACTGTATCTATTTAAGAGGGATATGGGTTGGAGGAGATACCCCTATATAATTGTCTTCACAATATTAGCGGGCCTCACCCATATACTTGACTTCGGCCTGACCCTCCTCGTCCTAGGTTCATACCTCCTACATGATCTCCTGACAGATAGAAGCGAGTATAAATGGCTCTTGATGGCCGTGGGAGCCCCATCACTCTTCTACATCGCTGGATACTATCTACAGCCCTTCTATTTTGGAGATCTAGGTAAGGGCGTGAGCTTTGTAAGCGACGTTGTGGAGGCCGGTGGAGACACTATATTCCCAATGGGTCCAAACATATATCTACCTGCATATGCATCGGCCTTGGTAGCTGGAGCCCTATTTATAGCATTGACTCGGAGGAGGAAGATTCTGGAGTCGAGGCTTATATTCATATTATTCATCCTCCAGATATTCCTCATAACTCCATGGAGACCGGAGTGGCTCTTCCGCATAATGCTTATGAGCTTCATACCAATAAGCCTCATAACCGGATACCTCATAAAACACATAGAGAAGGTCCTGCCACAGCTACTGATAGCCACATTAATCATATCATATCCATTGTCGACATCAATACCATTATCCATGAGGCTCCACCCAACAATAACACCAGTCCAGTATAACGACCTCAATAGAATCAGGGATATAATCCATGGCCAAGCTGCCGAGATAATCTTCATAGGCCACCCCGGCGAAAAATACTGGATTGAATACATACTGGACAAGCCAATCCTAAAGCCAGGCACCAAGCCTAGCGACCCCACCACCCCCATATACCTAATACTACCAACGGGTATGAAGCCCCCTCCAATAGCCAAACCAATCTATAGAGGCGAGGAATACAATTTATATAGGCTTCCCACTAGGTAGATGCTTAAATAACATCTGTAAACGCCTTCTTATGAAGTGACCCGGCATATCCCACTTGATAAAAGACTCCTACTTATCGAGAGGGC
>JALTNJ010000296.1 GCA_027000765.1 Nitrososphaeria archaeon
TATCCCTGTTATAATACCTCTCACTAGCCGATATATCTCCTGGGAACCTGAAGTTCCTAAGTGTAGCTATAGACACGTTATGAGCCCTTCCGATGCCGGTCTCCAGCATGCCTCCCATCCAGACTGGAACGCCGTGTTCCTCAGCCAAGTCATGTATCTTAATCGACTCACCGGTGCCCCCTACTCTACCGGGCTTGATGTTTATGACGCGGGCGGCGTCGATCTCAAGAGCTTCCCAAGCCTTGTGAGAATCGGTTATACTCTCATCTAGACATACTGGTGTAGATAGCTCTTTCTGCAGCTTGCTATGCCCTACCAAGTCGCTATATGCAAGTGGCTGCTCAATATAAAGCAGGTTAAATTCATCCAGCGCCTTAAGAACCTTCATATGTTTCTCCAAGCTATATGCCGAGTTTGCATCCACAGTAAGCTTTATATCGGGATACTCCTTCCTTATCCTCCTCAGCACATCCACATCCCATCCAGGCTTTATCTTTATCTTGATCCTCCCATACCCCATCTCAAGATATTCACCGATTTTCTTAATCAAATCGTCTACAGTCTTCTGTATACCTACGCTTACACCTACATCAACCTTCTCCCTTACTCCGCCAATCACCTTATAAAGCGGCTTACCGAGGATCTTTGCATATAGGTCCCACAGGGCCATCTCGACAGTCGCCTTGGCCATGCGGTGGCCACGTATCCACTTAACCATCTCCATAAAAGATGCTGGATCAATTTCCTTACCCAGTATCGATGGAACCAGATACTTATCTATTATATAACTCGCTGTATCCACAGTCTCATAGGAATACATTGGATGCCTTCCAGCGACACACTCGCCGTAGCCGAAGTGGTCTCCAGACCTAATCCCTATTATAACCGTCTCCTTAACCTCTTCTGTACCGAAGCTGGTGGTGAAGGGCTCCCTATATGGAAGCCTTATCCTCCATGTCCTAACCTCATCAACCCTAAATTTCTCCATAGTCATTTGGATCAAAACCCCTTGTCAATAAATATATTCCTTTGCTACCGTCCTGTTTAAATCTTAGGTATCTATAGACGGTATATCCCTTGGAGAAATATTCCCTGAATAATATCCTCGTCTTCACACGCCATTTACGGGCTATCCTCATATCAATCCTCTTAATCACGTTGATATCCGATGGAATCTCTATCCCAACAATAGTCTTACTAGCCTTCTTCTCAACCGGCTTTAATACATCCCCCTCCCTCACTGCCTCAAGAGCTATATCGACTTTGTCGGCAAGGCTATAGTCTTCAAAGAACTTTATCCTCGAGGATTCCCTATTCCTAACCCATTTACTATCTATCCACCACTCCACCATAAACCTATCGGAAGCCAGGCCTCTATTAAGCTCGTCATCCATCTCTCCATAGTGGTTTATGAAATAGGTCTTGACCACGGTCCCAAGCTTATTGATATTTAGATAGGCGTTTTTAGACTGGAGCGGGTCATATGTCCAGACCACTAGATCAAGACCCTCATCTAGACAATGCTGTCTCTGAGCCATTTTAAGCATATACCCGATATTCAGGTTCTGATAATCTGGTAGTACAGCCAACTGATGGGAGTAGTGGCATAATCTACCCATAAACTTCCCGTAGAACCCATATACATAGCCCACTAACTCCCCATCTACATATGCTCCCTTGACGACTCCACCTACCGTAGCCGTGGCTATGAAGACGTGGAATGGAACTACATCGCCTGTTCCCCAAGTAACCTCCTGAATATACTGGAGTCTCTTTGCATCACTAGGATCATGTATGTCTCTAATCACGATCCTTTTATCTGCATTATTATACTCCATGAAAAATATTTTATTACGGTGATCCCTTATGAAATTTCCCGTATTAATCGTTAACCTGAAGAACTATCGGGAGTCCAGTGGATCCAATGCAGACCGCTTCTTCAAGTATGCTAGGAGTCTCAGAAGCATAAACAACGTCATGGTGGCGCCCCCGATTCTAGATACCCTAAGGTATGTAGGTGAGTATAGTGATATACTCATCGCACAGTCTGTAGACGTCCCTGGATACGGGAGCTATACAGGCCATGTCCCCTTGGCTAGGCTGGTGGATGAAGGCCTGAGATACTCCTTGATAAACCATTCTGAG